>NZ_PTRX01000040.1:0-32265 GCF_002966045.1 Escherichia sp. MOD1-EC5189
TGGAGTGGTATCGACCGCACTATGATATGTACCGGTTGATGAACGAGGTGGACGATCTCTTGCAACAGGTGCTGGACTGCCCGGCAGCAGAAAGTCTTTCTTATCAACAAGCTTTCTTGCGTTATCTGGAAATTGACCCGCTCTCTGCCGACAAAACGCAACTGCGGGAAGTGGCAGCGAAACTGGATTTGAGCAACGTTGCCGATACCGAAGAAGACCGCGACACGCTGCTACAACTGCTGTTTACCTTTGGCGTAGAGCCAAATATTGGCAAAGAAAAACCGACCTTTGTGTACCACTTTCCGGCCAGCCAGGCATCACTGGCGCAAATCAGTACCGAAGATCATCGGGTCGCTGAACGCTTTGAGGTTTATTATAAAGGTATTGAGCTGGCGAATGGTTTCCATGAATTGACGGATGCCCGTGAGCAGCAACAACGTTTTGAACAAGATAACCGTAAGCGCGCGGCGCGCGGTTTGCCGCAGCACCCCATTGACCAGAATCTTATTGAAGCCTTGAAAGTCGGTATGCCTGACTGTTCCGGCGTGGCATTAGGCGTTGATCGTCTGGTGATGTTGGCGCTGGGCGCGGAGACACTGGCTGAAGTCATCGCCTTTAGCGTTGACCGGGCATAATTCTGAAAAATTACTGAATTAACAGCGAAGAATGGCGTGATGAGCGCCATTCTGTAGCATATGTTTTCATTTTTCCGCTAAAGGCCACAATTTAAGACTGGATATTTGATATCATCCAGGTATCAATTCTGTATTGGTTTTTACGCTGCCCGCTCAATGTTGGGCGGTGCAGTTCAGTGGGCGCGTTTTATACACGCGCTGAAATGAAGGATGGTTTCATGCCTCACACGATAAAAAAGATGAGTCTGATAGGACTCATATTGATGATCTTTACTTCCGTATTTGGATTTGCCAATAGCCCATCGGCTTATTACTTAATGGGTTATAGTGCGATTCCCTTTTATATATTTTCTGCATTGTTATTCTTTATTCCATTCGCCTTAATGATGGCTGAAATGGGCGCTGCGTATCGCAAAGAAGAAGGCGGTATCTATTCCTGGATGAATAATAGTGTCGGACCCCGTTTTGCCTTCATTGGTACGTTTATGTGGTTTTCCTCTTATATCATCTGGATGGTGAGCACCTCCGCGAAAGTTTGGGTACCGTTCTCAACATTTCTCTACGGTAGCGACATGACCCAGCACTGGCGTATTGCCGGACTGGAACCTACGCAGGTGGTTGGTCTGCTGGCAGTGGCATGGATGATTCTGGTCACCGTCGTTGCTTCAAAAGGGATTAATAAAATTGCCCGCATTACTGCGGTGGGCGGTATTGCAGTAATGTGCCTGAATTTAGTATTACTGTTAGTAAGCATTACTATTTTGTTATTAAACGGTGGGCATTTCGCGCAGGATATTAATTTCCTGACATCACCGAATCCAGGTTATCAGTCCGGTCTGGCAATGCTATCGTTTGTGGTATTTGCTATTTTTGCCTATGGCGGAATTGAAGCGGTTGGTGGTCTGGTCGATAAAACGGAAAATCCAGAAAAGAACTTTGCCAAAGGTATTGTTTTTGCCGCTATTGTTATTTCAATCGGTTATTCGCTGGCAATATTTTTATGGGGCGTCAGCACAAACTGGCAGCAGGTATTAAGTAATGGTTCCGTTAACCTTGGCAATATTACCTATGTGCTGATGAAGAGCCTCGGGTTGACGCTGGGTAACGCACTGCATTTGTCACCTGAAGCGTCATTGTCGCTGGGTGTATGGTTTGCGCGTATTACCGGGCTTTCGATGTTCCTCGCTTACACTGGCGCGTTCTTTACGCTTTGCTATTCACCGTTGAAAGCTATCATCCAGGGGACGCCGAAAGCGTTGTGGCCGGAACCGATGACGCGGCTGAATGCGATGGGCATGCCGTCTATCGCCATGTGGATGCAGTGCGGGTTGGTTACTGTCTTCATCCTGCTGGTTTCGTTTGGTGGTGGCACCGCATCGGCATTCTTTAACAAGCTAACGCTGATGGCGAACGTGTCTATGACGCTTCCTTACCTGTTCCTTGCACTGGCTTTCCCGTTCTTTAAAGCACGTCAGGATCTCGACAGACCGTTTGTGATTTTCAAAACGCGTATGTCGGCAATGATTGCGACGGTGGTTGTCGTACTGGTGGTGACATTTGCGAACGTCTTCACCATCATTCAACCTGTGGTTGAAGCCGGAGACTGGGACAGCACATTGTGGATGATTGGCGGCCCTGTCTTCTTCTCGCTGTTAGCGATGGCGATTTACCAGAACTATTGCAGTAGAGTGGCAAAAAATCCGCAGTGGGCGGTGGAATAACCCGATGCCCTATCGTCTGCCTGACGATAGGGCGCAATGACAGGGAATTAGCGGGATTTCGTATGCGCTATAGCGAAATTAAGCGACCGATTATCTCATGAGTGCGCGCATGTTTGTCTTGTGCTGCATCTGGTTCATTGTGGCGTTCCTCTGGATAACCATTACCTCCGCGCTGGACAAAGAGTGGATGATTGATGGACGCGGGATTAACAACGTCTGTGATGTTTTGATGTATCTCGAAGATGACGATACTCGCGATGTCGGTGTGATAATGACGTTACCGCTCTTTTTCCCTTTTCTCTGGTTCGCTTTGTGGCGAAAAAAACGCGGCTGGTTTATGTACGCCACCGCGCTGGCTATTTTCGGCTACTGGTTGTGGCAGTTTTTTCTGCGCTATCAGTTTTGCTTGTGAGCCGGATGGGTTCATCCGGCCACAAAGACCTTACAAACTTCCCGCCTGACGACCTTTGCCCGCAGAAGTTAATGTTCTTCCCGTTTGTTTACCGTTGAGGCTTTCCAGACGCATCTGGAAGGGCGGGAATGGCATATCGATACCGTGGGCATGGAATCCTGCCAGAATCAGCTGGTGAATCTCATGGCGTAGTGGCATGCGGTGACCCATCTCAGCGGCGTAAATACGCAGCTCGAAAATCTGAATCCCCTGTTGTAGATCCACCAGGAAGACTTCCGGTGCTGGGTTATCGATCACCAGCGAGCAGCGACGCGCTGCGGTTAGCAGGATTTCCGTCACTTCTTCACTGTTGGCATCGGCTGGGGCCGGAATCGTCAACACCACGCGCGTGACCGAGTCAGAGAGCGACCAGTTGATAAACTGCTCGGTAATAAACGCCTTGTTTGGCACGATTATCTCTTTACGGTCCCAGTCGCTGATGGTGGTGGCGCGGGTGTTAATTTTCGTCACGCTACCGGTGAGATCGCGGATCGTCACCGTATCGCCAATACGAATCGGTTTTTCGAACAGGATGATCAGGCCAGAGATAAAGTTGGCGAAAATTTCCTGCAAACCAAAGCCCAGACCAACACCGAGCGCGGCGACCAGCCACTGCAATTTCGACCACTCAATACCAATCATTGAGAAGCCGACCAGCCCGCCAATCAGCATCAGCAGATATTTGGTGATGGTGGTGATGGCGTAACCAGTGCCCGGCGTTAAATCGAGGTGCTGCAAAATCGCCAGTTCCAGCAGCGCGGGCAGGTTGCGCACCAGCTGCGTGGTGATGATAAACACCAGAATGGCAATTAGCACCGCACCGAGGGTAATCGGCTCCAAACTTTCTACGCCCTGTACCGTGGAAGTGACATCCCACAGCGAAATATTTTCAAGGAAGCCGAAAGCGGAATGGATTTCTGACCACAGCACAATGACCGAAAGCAAGGCGATCAACATCAAAATTGAGCGCACCAGCCGCAAGGATTGCGCACTGATGGCATCGAGATCGACTTCGCTTTCATCGACTTCAATTGCCCCTTCCGGGCTACTGTGATGATGCGCTTCCTCTTCGCCACGCGCACGCTGCGCTAACATCTCTGCCCGGCGATGCTTCGCCCGGTCAAACGCCAGCCTGCGGCGTTGGATCAGCATCCAGCGGCGGATAACGTGATAAACCACCAGTAGCAGGAACCAGATGGCAACCGAGGTTTCAAGCCTCGCTAACAGCGCTTGCGCCGTTGCCAGATAACCCACCGCCGACGCCAGAATGGCAACCAACGGCGCGCCAATCATCATGTTCCACAGCATATGGTTGGTAATGTTGTCGCCGCTGCCTTCTTTGTTGAGATACAACGGAATCCCGGCCTTTTTCAGGCTGAGGGTGACCACCGCCAGCGCACCGCAAATGAGGATAAAACAAAGCCGTCCCAGCGAACCGGAGAATTCACGGTCGTCGAGGTTATCGAACATCATCAGCGCCATAATCAGCGGCACAATAAGCCCGATGCTCATCAGGTAGTAACGCATCCCACGGGAAACCCGTTCGCGTGGCCAGCCGAAATGAGCGATAAACAAGCCGTTCGGACGGGCAAAGGTGGCGCAAATCATCACTACCCACAGCAGCGGTACGGTGGCCGTTACGCCATCACCAATTGCGACCGCCAGCGGATAAGGCCACGCCTCGCGCAAGCCGTAACCCAGCGTCATCCACAGCACCGGTAGCGGTGATGCGACGAGAATCGACCAGAAAAGGGTGCGCAACGTCAGCCAGAAGTGATCCTGAGTCACTTTGCCGACTTTCGCCGCCGAACGTTCAAGAAAACGGGTGAAATAGCGGCGTGAGTAAATACTGCAACCGACCAGAATCAACGCGCCAAACAGCGGCAAAATCGTCTCTTTGCTGGTCAGCATCATTACGCTGGCTTTGCCCAACTGACTGAAGGTGTCCAGCGAAATGAGACGACGCAGATCCTGAGCGATCTCCAGCGGCCAGGCGATGGTCATCGGGCGCACGTCAGAAGTCCAGAACAGGTAGCGGTGCGTCGCTTCATTCACTTCTTTCAGCGCATCTTCCAGTTGCCCGTTGGAGACTTTCAGCTTGGTCAGCTCCAGCAGTAACGTGTCGCCACCCTGCAACAATGAGTTCAGCAACTCACGCTGAGTGCGTAGCTGTGCTTCCAGAATACGGTTTTGCTCGGCGGTCAGCGGCTGACCGTCTGCCTGATGGATTTGCCGTAGCAGCGGCTGTTTATTGAGCAGATCCTCATAACGTAACCGTTGCACACGCAACTGCGCCATTTCGGTATCAAGCTGTTGTGGTTTTGGCATTTCCGGTAGCCGTGCCACCTGCGCCCGCAACGCTTCACCGAGCAGGTTGGACGATCCCAGCCATTGCGACTGTTCACGCAGCGTATTCAACGCCTGCCGGACCTGTAACGTCTGGCTGGCAGCCTGACGCTGTTGCGAGGCAACGAGATCCATCCGCTGCGCCTGTTGATTCAACGCCGCTGATAGTTCGCGGTTAATTTTGAATTGTGCGACGATGTCTTTCGGCAAATCGGCGCTGTTTTCTGCCAGCAATTCGGTACTTTCCAGCGCCCGCTCCGCCTCAAGCTGACGTTGGCTGTTCAACTGATTACGTAAGGCCTGCAAATATGCATCCAGCTGCTGGCTCTCTTTTTCCGCCAGCTCAGAGCGTAAGCGCGCTAATTCCTGACGGTTATTGGCAGACAGCTGCGCCAGCTCCAGTTCATCAACGAGCGCCTTCAGTCGCGCAGAGTCAGACTGCAACGCGAAATTTTGTGCCTGATTAAGCGGGGTATTGCCGGTAAGTGTTCCCAGCCGCCGCTCGATTTCATTCAACTGACGGCGAGCGTCGGTTTGCTGTTGCGGCAGTTGATTCAGCGAATCGGCAATCTCGCGGGCACGTTCCTGTTCCTGCTGGGCCTGACGGCTCTTATCCAGCAACTGGCTGCTGACCTGGAGAATTTCCTGATTCAGCGCGTCGGTAGACATTCCCGGCGATACGCTGCGCGGCTCGTCACGCATGTTGTTTAATTGCGCGCGCAGAGTAGCGGAAAGTTTCGGGTAATTATCAATGACTTCTTGATATTGCTTGATGCGCTCAAGGGAACCTTTTCGTTCCTCAAGCGCATTTAAGGCGGACTGGAGTGCCTCTACGACTTCCGGCTGCGCGGGTTTCGCCGCTTTTGCCTGCTCCAGTTCCTGGGTGATTTGTTTACTATCGGGGGCCGTCGCGGCGTACGCCCCCCAACTGAGGCACCAGGCCATCAGAAAAGTGATAATCAGGCGCACGTCAGCGTTTCCTTTGATGGATTAGACTTGGTCTTTTTTGTCGTCAACCAATGGGCTGGCGTCGTGTTCTGCCTCGATCTCTTCGGCAGGAAGCGGGGCAGGTTCTGCGTCTAGCGCAACAAAGGTTTCGGTAGATACTGCCAGTGGCTGACCAATTTTCGTGACAGACAGGCTTTCCAGTTGCTCAACCAGATTAACTTTACCCGGTGCAAACAGGTTGATAACGGTAGAGCCGAGTTTAAAGCGACCCATTTCCTGGCCTTTCAGCAGCGCCACAGAACCGTCGTTTTCTCCGGCAGGCCAGGTCCAGCGCTTGATGATGCCTTCGCGCGGCGGCGTAATGGTGCCCGCCCAGACAGTTTCAATGCTGCCAACAATCGTCGCCCCGACCAGAATCTGCGCCATCGGGCCAAATTCGGTATCGAACAGGCAGATCACGCGTTCGTTACGGGCAAACAGATTCGGCACGTTCTGAGCGGTGAGATGGTTAACGGAGAAGAGATCGCCCGGCACATAGATCATCTCACGCAGAATACCGTTGCACGGCATGTGTACGCGGTGGTAGTCACGCGGAGAGAGGTAAGTGGTCACAAACGTACCGTTACGGAAAAGATCCGCCATCAGATAGTTCCCTGCCAGCAGAGCTTCGAGGCTGTAGTTGTGGCCTTTAGCTTGCAGGATTTTATCTTCTTCGATTTTACCTAACTGGCTGATAACGCCATCGGCAGGCATGACCAGTACATTAGGATCGGTATCGATTGGGCGTACTTCGTCACGCAGCGGACGGACAAAGAATTCGTTAAAGGTGCGGTAGCTGGCGGTGTCCGGCTTTTGCGCCTCTTTCATATCGACCTTGTAGTATTTAACGAACAGATCGATAACCAGTTTTGTCAGCCATCCTGCCCGCTTGCTTGCGCCCCAACCCGCCAGGCGAGTAAGCCATAATTTCGGCAGAATGTACTGTAGCGAAAGTTTAAATGAATTTAACAAGGTAGCCTCCAGGCCATTGTTTTGTCGTTCCTGATCCGGCCTACATGCCGGATCCTGAAAAAAAGGGGACGATTCTAACGACGGTTAGCTTAATTGTCAGTCATCCGTATCAGAAAAGTTTTTACGCGTTTTTACCTGCGCCATGCTTTCCAGAATACGGTGATAGTTTTCGAAACGGGTTTCCGCGATTTTCCCTTCCTCAACCGCTTCCCGGATAGCGCAGCCCGGATCGGTATCGTGTTTGCAATCGCGATATTTACACAGACCTAAGTAGTCATGGAATTCGACAAAACCCCGAGTAATTTGTTCCGGTTCCAGATGCCAGAGACCAAACTCACGCACACCTGGGGAATCAATCACATCACCGCCGTGCGGGAAGTGATACAGCCGCGCGGCAGTCGTGGTGTGCTGACCAAGCCCCGAGTTATCCGAGACGTCGTTGGTCAGGATCTCTTTTTGCAGCCCCAGCAACGCGTTCAGAAGGCTGGATTTGCCGACGCCAGACTGCCCGGCAAAAATACTGATGCGCCCGGTCAACGCCTCTTCCAGCGGTTTCAGTCCATCCTGAGTATGGCTGGAAACCATCAATACGCGATAACCGATATTGCGGTAGATATCCATCTGCTCGTTGACGAATTCCATGCCTTCGTCGTCCAGCAGGTCTATCTTGTTGAGCACAATAATCGGCTCAATCTGCAAGGTTTCGCAGGCCACCAGGTAACGGTCGATAATATTGAGCGACAGCTCCGGCAAAATGGCGGAGACAATGACAATCTGGTCGATGTTGGCAGCAATGGGTTTCACACCGTCGTAGAAATCCGGGCGCGTCAACACTGAGGTGCGCTCATGCACCGCTTCCACGATCCCTTTGACATTTACGCCTTCCGCCGCCGGTTTTCCCGGACGCCAGACTACGCGATCGCCGGTCACCAGCGAACGGATGGTACGGCGAATATTGCAGCGGTGAACGTCGCCATCGGCGGATTCCACATCAGCGTGCATACCAAAGCGGCTGATGACGATACCTTCATCAGGCTCGCCAAACAGATTGTCGTCGTAGTCGGGCTTCTCCTTAGACGTTTTAAGACGACGCTGGTGATTGGCGTTCACGCGGCGCTGCTGGCCTTTGGAGAGTTTATTTTTACTCAATCGTACTGACTCCTGGTCGCCCCTGATGGGCAAAACATCTATGATACACGCAATTGTGGATCAATATAGTCACTGTGAATGGGTGGAAAATAGCATGAGTGCCAATGAAAACAACCTGATTTGGATCGATCTTGAGATGACCGGTCTGGATCCCGAGCGCGATCGCATTATTGAGATTGCCACGCTGGTGACCGACGCCAACCTGAATATTCTGGCAGAAGGGCCGACCATTGCAGTACACCAGTCCGATGAACAACTGGCGCTGATGGATGACTGGAATGTCCGTACTCATACCGCCAGCGGGCTGGTGGATCGCGTGAAAGCGAGCACGATGGGCGATCGGGAAGCGGAACTGGCGACGCTCGAATTTTTAAAACAGTGGGTGCCTGCGGGTAAATCGCCGATCTGTGGTAACAGCATCGGCCAGGACCGTCGCTTCCTGTTTAAATACATGCCGGAGCTGGAAGCCTACTTCCACTACCGCTATCTCGATGTTAGCACCCTGAAAGAGCTGGCGCGCCGCTGGAAGCCGGAAATTCTTGACGGCTTTACCAAGCAGGGGACGCATCAGGCGATGGATGATATCCGTGAATCGGTGGCGGAGTTGGCTTACTACCGCGAGCATTTTATCAAGCTGTAAAATTTTTCCTGGTCACGTAAGCGCCGGAATCCACTTGCGGCGGCGTGATTTTGACGCTAAATTGAACGTCTTGCTGATAATTTCAGCACTTGAGATAAAAACTCAAAAAAAATTTTTTAGGGGGGTTGCAGAGGGAAAGATTTCTCGTATAATGCGCCTCCCGTAACGACGCAGAAATGCGAAAATTACGAAAGCAAAATTAAGCAGTACGCGGGAATAGCTCAGTTGGTAGAGCACGACCTTGCCAAGGTCGGGGTCGCGAGTTCGAGTCTCGTTTCCCGCTCCAAAATTTGAAAAGTGCTGCAAAGCACAGACCACCCAATCGCAGTATTTCGAATTGCGACAAGGCGGCAACTGAACGAATCCTTGGGAGCTTACAAAAGTAAGTGACTAAGGTGAGTGAAGGCAGCCAAGGCAGTAGCGGTTCGAAAGACGAAGATTAAGCGGGAATAGCTCAGTTGGTAGAGCACGACCTTGCCAAGGTCGGGGTCGCGAGTTCGAGTCTCGTTTCCCGCTCCAAAATTTGAAAAGTGCTGCAAAGCACAGACCACCCAATCGCAGTATTTCGAATTGCGACAAGGCGGCAACTGAACGAATCCTTGGGAGCTTACAAAAGTAAGTGACTAAGGTGAGTGAAGGCAGCCAAGGCAGTAGCGGTTCGAAAGACGAAGATTAAGCGGGAATAGCTCAGTTGGTAGAGCACGACCTTGCCAAGGTCGGGGTCGCGAGTTCGAGTCTCGTTTCCCGCTCCAAATTCTTCTCTCAATAAAATATCCACAGCGACGCGATGCGTTATTGCTGGTTTTTGTTGTCTCTGACAAACTCTTGTAAACAGAGTTATCCACAGCCTCATGTCGTAATCTTAATTTCAAAGAAACTTCGCACGGTGAATAGTATTTTTTTAACTTATTGATATATAGGTTGAAAATTAAGATCTCGTTTTGTCGAGTCGATCACTTGACGATTTTATTCGTCTTGAATTGCAATGCGTTTTTATTTTTATTCACAAGCTGTGGATGAATCAGGCATCACGCGGTAACCCTTTTTCAATTACCCGAACCAGACGCTGTTTTTTCGGCAATTGCACTTCGACTATGCACGCATTTCGTCTCTCGATTTGCTGCGCAATCGCCCACGCTATGTGCTCATCAAGAAGTGGGTGCTCACCTTTACGACTTTCCAGCGCTGTCAAAATCGTTTTATCCCAGGGGGCATTGCCTAATGCCACGGCGATATTACGCAGCCAACGCAGGTGACCTATACGGCGAATCGCCGAACCTTCCGTGACTTTTAAAAACGTCTCTTCACTCCAGGCGAATAACTCAATGAGTTCCGGTGCGTGTAGTGGTTTGCGCGGGCTGAAATCGTCTTCTGTAGTGAGTTGCGAATAGCGATTCCATGGGCAGATAAGCTGGCAGTCATCGCAACCGTAAATACGGTTTCCCATCAATGGACGCAGCTCTTCCGGGATCGCCCCTTCCAGTTCAATGGTGAGATAAGAGATACAGCGGCGAGCATCGACGGTATATGGCTCGACGATGGCGCCGGTCGGGCAAATCGTCATACAGGCCACGCATTTACCGCATCCTTCCTCGACCGGTTGATCCACGGGCAGCGGAATATCGACCAGTAATTCACCTAAAAAGAAGAACGAACCGGCCTCGCGATTGAGGATAAGTGAGTGCTTACCTGTCCAGCCAAGACCTGCTTTTTCAGCTAACGGGCGCTCGAGAATAGGCGCAGAATCGACAAACGGTCTAAAATTCAGCGAAACACAATGTTGCTGAATCATCTCGCCCAGCTTTTTGAGTCGGTTGCGCAGAAGTTTGTGATAGTCACGGCCCAGCGCATAACGGCTCACATAGCCGAGCTTAGGGTTTTTCAGCGTGCTGGCAAATGCGGCGTTAGCAGGAAGGTAATTCATCCGCACGCTGATCACGCGCAGCGTACCGGGCAATAACTCGTGGGGGCGGGCGCGCAGCATACCGTGACGCGCCATCCAGTCCATTTCGCCGTGGTATTGTTTGTCCAGCCATGCTTGCAGTTTGGGCTCGGACGCGCTGAGATCGGTATCGGTAATACCTACCTGCTGAAAGCCCAGTTCCAGCCCCCACTGTTTAATTTTTTGCGCTAACTGATTGAGATCGAGGGGCTCTGACATGACGGACCATACAATGAAGAAAAACCCCGTAAGTATACCACACACCGTCTGGCACGCCGACGATATCCGCCGCGGCGAACGCGAGGCGGCAGATGCGCTGGGGCTTACACTCTATGAACTGATGCTTCGCGCTGGTGAAGCCGCATTCCAGGTGTGTCGTTCGGCTTATCCTGACGCCCGCCACTGGCTGGTGCTGTGCGGTCATGGTAATAACGGCGGCGATGGCTACGTGGTCGCGCGGCTGGCCAAAGCGATCGGTATAGATGTCACGCTACTGGCCCAGGAAAGTGACAAACCGTTGCCGGAAGAGGCCGCGCAGGCACGCGATGCATGGTTAAACGCGGGAGGCGAGATCCATGCTTCGAATATTGTCTGGCCCGAGTCAGTAGATCTGATTGTTGATGCGCTGCTCGGTACCGGATTGCAGCACGCGCCCCGCGAATCCATTAGCCAGTTAATCGACCACGCTAATACTCACCCTGCGCCGATTGTGGCGGTTGATATCCCTTCCGGCCTGCTGGCTGAAACCGGCGCTACGCCAGGCGCGGTGATCAACGCCGATCACACCATCACTTTTATTGCGCTGAAACCTGGCTTGCTCACCGGGAAAGCACGGGATATTACCGGAAAACTGCATTTTGACTCGCTGGGGCTGGACAGTTGGTTGGCAGGTCAGGAGACGAAAATTCAGCGGTTTTCGGCAGAACAACTTTCTCACTGGCTGAAACCGCGTCGCCCGACTTCGCATAAAGGCGATCACGGGCGGCTGGTGATTGTTGGTGGCGATCACGGCACGGCGGGGGCTATTCGTATGACGGGGGAAGCGGCGCTGCGTGCTGGCGCTGGTTTAGTCAGAGTGCTGACCCGCAGTGAAAACATTGCGCCACTGCTGACCGCACGACCGGAATTGATGGTGCATGAACTGACTATGGATTCACTTACCGAAAGCCTGGAATGGGCCGATGTAGTGGTGATTGGTCCCGGTCTGGGCCAGCAAGAGTGGGGAAAAAAAGCCCTGCAAAAAGTTGAGAATTTTCGCAAACCGATGTTATGGGATGCCGATGCATTGAACCTGCTGGCAATCAATCCTGATAAGCGTCACAATCGCGTGATCACGCCGCATCCTGGCGAGGCCGCACGGTTGTTGGGCTGTTCCGTAGCAGAAATTGAAAGTGACCGCTTACATTGCGCCCAACGTCTGGTACAACGTTATGGCGGCGTAGCGGTGCTGAAAGGTGCCGGAACCGTAGTTGCCGCCCATCCTGACGCTTTAGGCATTATTGATGCCGGAAATGCAGGCATGGCGAGCGGCGGGATGGGTGATGTGCTCTCTGGTATTATTGGCGCATTGCTTGGGCAAAAACTGTCGCCGTATGATGCAGCGTGCGCGGGCTGTGTCGCCCACGGTACGGCAGCTGACGTACTGGCGGCGCGTTTTGGAACGCGCGGAATGCTGGCGACCGATCTCTTTTCCACGCTACAGCGTATTGTTAACCCGGAAGTGACTGATAAAAACCATGATGAATCGAGTAATTCCGCTCCCTGATGAGCAGGCAACATTAGACCTGGGCGAGCGGGTAGCGAAAGCCTGCGATGGTGCAACCGTAATCTATCTGTATGGCGATTTAGGCGCAGGTAAAACCACCTTTAGCCGGGGCTTCTTACAGGCTCTGGGTCATCAGGGTAATGTCAAAAGCCCCACTTATACGCTGGTCGAACCCTATACGCTCGACAACTTAATGGTGTATCACTTTGATTTATACCGCCTTGCCGATCCCGAGGAGCTGGAGTTTATGGGGATCCGCGATTATTTTGCCAACGATGCCATCTGCCTGGTGGAGTGGCCACAACAAGGTACAGGTGTTCTTCCTGACCCGGATGTCGAAATACACATTGATTATCAGGCACAAGGCCGTGAGGCGCGCGTGAGTGCGGTTTCCTCTGCGGGTGAATTGTTGCTGGCGCGTTTAGCCGGTTAACCTTTGAAAGGTGGCGGGATGATGTATCGCATCAGAAATTGGTTGGTAGCGACGTTGCTGCTGCTGTGCGCGCAGGCTGGCGCCGCTACGCTCTCTGATATTCAGGTTTCTAACGGTAATCAACAGGCGCGAATAACATTGAGTTTTACTGGCGATCCTGATTACGCGTTTAGCCATCAAAACAAACGCACCGTGGCGCTCGATATCAAACAAACGGGCGTGATTCAGGGGCTACCGTTGTTGTTCAGCGGTAATAATCTGGTGAAGGCGATTCGCTCTGGAACGCCTAAAGATGCACAAACGCTACGGCTAGTGGTCGATCTCACCGAAAACGGTAAAACCGAAGCGGTGAAGCGGCAGAATGGTAGTAATTACACTGTCGTCTTTACGATTAACGCCGATGTTCCACCACCGCCTCCTCCGCCGCCTGTGGTTGCGAAACGCGTTGAAACGCCTGCGGTTGTCGCACCGCGCGTCAGCGAACCGGCGCGCAATCCGTTTAAAACGGAAAGTAACCGCACTACGGGTGTTATCAGCAGTAATACGGTAACGCGTCCGGCAGCGCGCGCGACGGCTAACACTGGCGATAAAATTATCATCGCTATTGATGCAGGACACGGTGGTCAGGACCCTGGCGCTATCGGCCCCGGTGGTACGCGGGAGAAAAATGTCACCATCGCCATCGCACGTAAATTGCGTACTTTGCTCAATGACGATCCGATGTTTAAGGGCGTTTTAACCCGTGACGGGGATTACTTTATCTCGGTAATGGGGCGCAGCGATGTGGCACGTAAGCAAAACGCCAATTTCCTCGTCTCGATTCACGCTGATGCCGCACCAAACCGCAGTGCGACTGGCGCTTCCGTATGGGTGCTCTCTAACCGTCGCGCCAACAGCGAAATGGCCAGCTGGCTGGAGCAGCACGAGAAACAGTCGGAGCTGCTGGGCGGAGCGGGCGATGTGCTGGCGAACAGTCAGTCTGATCCGTATTTAAGCCAGGCGGTGCTGGATTTACAGTTCGGTCATTCCCAGCGGGTAGGGTATGATGTGGCGACCAGTATGATCAGTCAGTTGCAACGCATCGGTGAAATTCATAAACGTCGACCAGAACACGCCAGCCTTGGCGTTCTGCGTTCGCCGGATATCCCATCAGTACTGGTCGAAACCGGTTTTATCAGCAACAACAGCGAAGAACGTTTGCTGGCGAGCGACGATTACCAACAACAGCTGGCAGAAGCCATTTACAAAGGCCTGCGCAATTATTTCCTTGCGCACCCGATGCAATCTGCGCCGCAGGGGGCAACGGCACAAACGGCCAGCACGGTGACGACGCCAGATCGCACGCTGCCAAACTAAGGATGATTGATGCCAATTCAGGTCTTACCGCCACAACTGGCGAACCAGATTGCCGCAGGTGAGGTGGTCGAGCGACCTGCGTCGGTAGTCAAAGAACTGGTGGAAAACAGCCTCGATGCGGGTGCGACGCGTATTGATATTGATATCGAACGCGGTGGGGCGAAACTTATCCGCATTCGTGATAACGGCTGCGGTATCAAAAAAGATGAACTGGCGCTGGCGCTGGCGCGTCATGCTACCAGTAAAATCGCCTCTCTGGACGATCTCGAAGCTATTATCAGCCTGGGGTTCCGCGGTGAGGCGCTGGCGAGTATCAGTTCAGTTTCCCGTCTGACGCTCACTTCGCGCACCGTAGATCAGCAGGAAGCCTGGCAGGCATATGCCGAAGGGCGCGATATGGACGTGACGGTTAAACCTGCGGCGCATCCGGTGGGAACGACGCTGGAAGTGCTGGATCTGTTCTACAATACCCCGGCGCGGCGCAAATTCCTGCGTACCGAGAAAACCGAATTTAACCATATTGATGAAATCATCCGCCGCATTGCGCTGGCGCGTTTCGACGTCACTATCAATCTGTCGCATAACGGCAAAATAGTTCGCCAGTACCGTGCAGTGCCGGAAGGCGGGCAAAAAGAACGGCGTTTAGGCGCGATTTGCGGCACCGCTTTTCTCGAACATGCGCTGGCGATTGAATGGCAGCACGGCGATCTCACGCTGCGCGGTTGGGTGGCAGATCCAAACCATACCACGCCCACACTGGCAGAAATTCAGTATTGCTACGTGAATGGTCGCATGATGCGCGATCGCCTGATCAATCATGCGATCCGTCAGGCTTGCGAAGACAAACTGGGGGCCGATCAGCAACCGGCATTTGTGTTGTATCTGGAGATCGACCCACATCAGGTGGACGTCAACGTGCACCCCGCCAAACACGAAGTGCGTTTCCATCAGTCGCGTCTGGTGCACGACTTTATCTATCAGGGCGTGCTGAGTGTGCTACAACAACAGCTGGAAACGCCGCTGCCACTGGACGATGAACCTCAACCTGCACCGCGCACCATTCCGGAGAACCGCGTGGCCGCCGGGCGTAATCATTTTGCTGAACCGGCAGTTCGTGGACCGGTAGCCCCCCGCTACTCTCCTGCGCCCGCCTCTGGTGGTCGTCCAGCAGCTTCCTGGCCGAATGCGCAGCCAGGCTACCAGAAACAGCAAGGTGAAGTGTATCGCCAGCTTTTGCAAACGCCTGCGCCGATGCAAAAACCAAAAGCACCTGAACCGCAGGAGCCAGCGCTTGCGGCGAACAGTCAGAGTTTTGGTCGGATACTGACTATCGTCCAATCCGACTGTGCGTTGCTGGAGCGCGACGGCAACATTTCACTTTTAGCCCTGCCAGTGGCAGAACGTTGGCTGCGTCAGGCGCAGTTGACGCCGGGTGAAACGCCAGTTTGCGCTCAGCCGTTGCTTATTCCGTTGCGGCTAAAAGTTTCTGGCGAAGAAAAATCGGCATTAGAAAAAGCGCAGTCTGCCCTGGCGGAATTGGGTATTGATTTCCAGTCCGATGCACAGTATGTGACCATCAGGGCCGTGCCTTTACCCTTACGCCAACAAAATTTACAAATCTTGATTCCTGAACTGATAGGCTACCTGGCGAAGCAGTCCGTATTCGAAACTGGCAATATTGCGCAGTGGATTGCACGAAATCTGATGAGCGAACATGCGCAGTGGTCAATGGCACAGGCCATCACCCTGCTGGCGGACGTGGAACGGTTATGTCCGCAACTTGTGAAAACGCCGCCGGGTGGTCTGTTACAATCTGTTGATTTACATCCGGCGATAAAAGCCCTGAAAGATGAGTGATATCAGTAAGGCGAGCCTGCCTAAGGCGATTTTTTTGATGGGGCCGACGGCCTCCGGTAAAACGGCGTTAGCCATTGAGCTGCGTAAAATTTTACCAGTAGAGTTGATAAGCGTTGATTCTGCCCTTATTTACAAAGGGATGGATATCGGGACGGCGAAGCCGAACGCTGAAGAGTTACTCGCCGCGCCGCACCGATTGCTGGATATTCGCGATCCGTCGCAGGCTTATTCGGCCGCTGATTTTCGCCGCGATGCGCTGGCGGAAATGGCTGATATCACCGCGGCGGGGCGGATCCCACTATTAGTGGGCGGTACGATGTTGTATTTCAAGGCATTGCTGGAAGGGTTGTCGCCACTACCGTCGGCGGACTCCGAAGTGCGGGCCAGAATTGAGCAACAGGCGGCAGAGCAAGGTTGGGAGTCATTGCATCGTCAACTTCAGGAGATCGATCCGGTTGCGGCAGCAAGGATTCATCCAAATGATCCACAAAGGCTTTCCCGGGCACTGGAAGTTTTTTTCATTTCGGGTAAAACTTTAACGGAACTGACGCAAACGTCAGGAGACGCTCTACCGTATCAGGTGCATCAGTTCGCCATCGCCCCGGCGAGCCGTGAACTGCTCCATCAACGAATTGAGCAGCGTTTTCATCAGATGTTGGCTTCAGGTTTTGAAGCAGAAGTCCGGGCGCTTTTTGCCCGAGGAGATTTGCATACGGACTTGCCTTCCATTCGTTGTGTGGGTTATCGCCAGATGTGGTCTTACCTTGAAGGCGAAATCTCATACGATGAAATGGTTTATCGAGGTGTTTGCGCCACGAGACAGTTGGCGAAGCGGCAGATAACCTGGCTGCGTGGTTGGGAAGGGGTTCACTGGCTTGACAGTGAAAAACCAGAACAGGCGCGTGACGAAGTATTACAGGTTGTTGGTGCTATCGCAGGCTGAATGTGTACAATTGAGACGTATCGTGCGCAATTTTTTCAGAATCGAAAGGTTCAAAGTACAAATAAGCATATAAGGAAAAGAGAGAATGGCTAAGGGGCAATCTTTACAAGATCCGTTCCTGAACGCACTGCGTCGGGAACGTGTTCCAGTTTCTATTTATTTGGTGAATGGTATTAAGCTGCAAGGACAAATCGAGTCTTTTGATCAGTTCGTGATCCTGTTGAAAAACACGGTCAGCCAGATGGTTTACAAGCACGCGATTTCTACTGTTGTCCCGTCTCGCCCGGTTTCTCATCACAGTAACAACGCCGGTGGCGGTACCAGCAGTAACTACCATCATGGTAGCAGCGCGCAGAATACTTCCGCGCAACAGGACAGCGAAGAAACCGAATAAGGTTTCATGCTGTTTTTTTTACACGGGGAGCCAGCGATCCTGCGTTCCCCGCTGATCTATTTAGAGGGTTATACGCTTGTTTGACCGTTATGATGCTGGTGAGCAGGCGGTACTGGTACACATCTATTTTACGCAAGACAAAGATATGGAAGACCTCCAGGAGTTTGAATCTCTGGTCTCTTCCGCCGGTGTCGAAGCATTGCAGGTGATTACCGGTAGCCGTAAAGCGCCGCACCCAAAGTATTTTGTAGGTGAAGGTAAAGCAGTTGAAATTGCGGAAGCTGTCAAAGCGACGGGTGCTTCGGTCGTTCTTTTTGACCATGCCCTGAGCCCGGCGCAAGAGCGTAACCTGGAGCGTTTGTGCGAGTGTCGTGTTATCGACCGCACCGGCCTTATTTTAGATATTTTCGCCCAACGTGCGCGTACCCATGAGGGTAAGTTGCAGGTTGAGCTGGCGCAGTTGCGCCATCTGGCTACGCGCCTGGTGCGTGGCTGGACCCACCTTGAAAGACAGAAAGGCGGGATCGGTTTGCGTGGTCCGGGTGAAACCCAGCTCGAAACCGACCGTCGTTTGTTACGTAATCGCATCGTGCAGATACAGTCGCGCCTGGAAAGAGTTGAAAAACAGCGTGAGCAGGGGCGGCAATCGCGTATCAAAGCCGACGTTCCTACTGTTTCGCTGGTGGGATATACCAACGCCGGTAAATCTACCCTTTTCAATCGCATCACCGAAGCGCGGGTCTATGCGGCAGACCAGTTGTTTGCCACCCTCGACCCGACGTTGCGGCGTATTGACGTCGCGGATGTCGGTGAAACCGTGCTGGCAGATACCGTAGGGTTTATTCGCCACCTGCCGCACGATCTGGTGGCGGCATTTAAAGCCACGTTACAAGAGACGCGGCAAGCCACATTGCTGCTGCACGTCATTGACGCGGCAGATGTGCGAGTACAAGAAAACATCGAAGCGGTGAATACGGTTCTTGAAGAGATCGATGCTCACGAGATCCCAACCCTGCTGGTGATGAACAAGATCGATATGCTGGAAGATTTTGAACCGCGTATTGATCGGGACGAAGAGAACAAACCGATCCGTGTCTGGCTTTCTGCGCAGACCGGAGCGGGGATACCACAGCTTTTTCAGGCTTTGACGGAGCGTCTTTCCGGCGAGGTGGCGCAGCATACATTGCGTCTGCCGCCGCAGGAAGGGCGTCTGAGAAGTCGTTTTTATCAGCTTCAGGCAATAGAAAAAGAGTGGATGGAGGAGGACGGCAGCGTAAGTCTGCAAGTTCGTATGCCGATCGTTGACTGGCGTCGCCTCTGCAAACAAGAACCGGCGTTGATCGATTACTTGATCTAACGGCGTAGCGTCTGAAGCGTGGAGTCATATCCTCTGGCGTCGAAAGACAACAGGGATCACCGCATAACAAATATGGAGCACAAACATGGCGTGGAATCAGCCCGGTAATAACGGACAAGACCGCGACCCGTGGGGAAGCAGCAAACCTGGCGGCAACTCTGAGGGAAATGGAAACAAAGGCGGTCGCGATCAAGGGCCACCTGATTTAGATGATATCTTCCGCAAACTGAGCAAAAAGCTCGGTGGTCTGGGCGGCGGTAAAGGCACCGGATCTGGCGGTGGTAATTCATCGCAAGGCCCGCGCCCGCAGCTTGGCGGTCGTGTCGTTACCATCGCAGCGGCAGCGATTGTCATTATTTGGGCGGCCAGTGGTTTCTACACCATTAAAGAAGCCGAACGCGGCGTGGTAACACGCTTTGGTAAATTCAGCCATCTGGTTGAGCCGGGTCTGAACTGGAAACCGACGTTTATCGACGAAGTCAAACCGGTGAACGTGGAAGCCGTGCGTGAACTGGCTGCTTCCGGTGTGATGCTGACGTCGGACGAAAACGTGGTGCGCGTTGAGATGAACGTACAGTACCGCGTCACCAATCCGGAAAAATATCTGTATAGCGTGACCAGCCCGGATGACAGCCTGCGTCAGGCTACCGACAGCGCCCTGCGTGGGGTTATCGGTAAATACACCATGGACCGCATTCTGACGGAAGGTCGTACCGTGATTCGTAGCGATACTCAGCGCGAACTGGAAGAGACGATTCGTCCGTATGACATGGGTATCACTCTGCTGGACGTCAACTTCCAGGCAGCTCGTCCGCCGGAAGAAGTAAAAGCGGCGTTTGACGATGCGATTGCCGCGCGTGAAAACGAACAGCAATACATTCGTGAAGCAGAAGCGTATACCAACGAAGTTCAGCCGCGTGCGAACGGTCAGGCGCAACGTATCCTCGAAGAGGCGCGTGCGTATAAGGCCCAGACCATCCTGGAAGCTCAGGGTGAAGTGGCACGCTTTGCTAAACTTCTGCCGGAATATAAAGCTGCGCCGGAAATTACCCGCGAGCGTCTGTATATCGAGACGATGGAAAAAGTGTTGGGCAACACCCGCAAAGTGCTGGTTAACGATAAAGGTGGCAACCTGATGGTTCTGCCGTTAGACCAGATGCTGAAAGGTGGCAATGCCCCTGCGGCGAAGAGCGATAACGGTGCCAGCAATTTGCTGCGTCTGCCGCCAGCCTCTTCCTCCACAACCAGTGGAGCAAGCAACACGTCGTCCACCAGTCAGGGCGATATTATGGACCAACGCCGCGCTAACGCGCAGCGTAACGACTACCAGCGTCAGGGGGAATAACGATGCGTAAGTCAGTTATCGCGATTATCATCATCGTGCTGGTAGTGCTTTACATGTCTGTCTTTGTCGTCAAAGAAGGTGAGCGCGGTATTACGCTGCGTTTTGGTAAGGTACTGCGTGACGATGACAACAAACCTCTGGTTTATGAGCCGGGTCTGCATTTCAAGATACCGTTCATTGAAACGGTGAAAATGCTCGACGCACGTATTCAGACCATGGACAACCAGGCCGACCGCTTTGTGACCAAAGAGAAGAAAGACCTGATCGTCGACTCTTACATTAAATGGCGCATCAGTGATTTCAGCCGTTACTACCTGGCAACGGGCGGTGGCGACATTTCGCAAGCGGAAGTGCTGTTGAAACGTAAGTTCTCTGACCGTCTGCGTTCTGAAATTGGTCGCCTGGACGTGAAAGACATCGTCACCGATTCCCGTGGTCGTCTGACCCTCGAAGTACGTGACGCGCTGAACTCCGGTTCTGCGGGTACAGAAGATGAAGTTACTACCCCGGCGGCAGATAACGCCATTGCCGAAGCGGCAGAGCGCGTAACGGCTGAGACGAAGGGTAAAGTACCGGTCATCAACCCGAACAGTATGGCGGCGCTGGGTATTGAAGTTGTCGATGTGCGTATCAAGCAGATCAACCTGCCGACCGAAGTGTCTGAAGCGATCTACAACCGTATGCGCGCCGAGCGTGAAGCGGTAGCACGTCGTCACCGTTCACAAGGTCAGGAAGAAGCGGAAAAACTGCGCGCGACTGCCGACTATGAAGTGACCAGAACGCTGGCAGAAGCTGAGCGTCAGGGCCGCATCATGCGTGGTGAAGGCGATGCAGAAGCAGCCAAACTGTTTGCTGATGCATTCAGTAAAGATCCGGACTTCTACGCATTCATCCGTAGCCTGCGTGCTTATGAGAACAGCTTCTCTGGCAATCAGGACGTGATGGTCATGAGCCCGGACAGCGATTTCTTCCGCTACATGAAGACGCCGACTTCCGCAACGCGTTAATATAACGACTGCGGTACAGGTCAATAAAGCCACCGCATCCTCAGGGATGTCGGTGGTTTTCTTTTTCTATAAGGATAATGAATGAATTCGACAATCTGGCTGGCGCTTGCCCTGGTTTTGGTGCTGGAAGGTTTAGGGCCGATGCTTTACCCGAAGGCATGGAAGAAGATGATCGCTGCGATGACCAATTTGCCCGATAATATTTTACGTCGTTTTGGCGGTGGACTTGTGGTTGCGGGCGTTGTGGTCTACTACATGTTGAGGAAAACGATTGGCTGAACAAAAAACAGACTGATCGAGGTCATTTTTGAGTGCAAAAAGTGCTGTAACTCTGAAAAAGCGATGGTAGAATCCATTTTTAAGCAAACGGTGATTTTGAAAAATGGGTAACAACGTCGTCGTACTGGGCACCCAATGGGGTGACGAAGGTAAAGGTAAGATCGTCGATCTTCTGACTGAACGGGCTAAATATGTTGTACGCTACCAGGGCGGTCACAACGCAGGCCATACTCTCGTAATCAACGGTGAAAAAACCGTTCTCCATCTTATTCCATCAGGTATTCTCCGCGAGAATGTAACCAGCATCATCGGTAACGGTGTTGTGCTGTCTCCGGCCGCGCTGATGAAAGAGATGAAAGAACTGGAAGACCGTGGCATCCCCGTTCGTGAGCGTCTGCTGCTGTCTGAAGCATGTCCGCTGATCCTTGATTATCACGTTGCGCTGGATAACGCGCGTGAGAAAGCGCGCGGCGCGAAAGCGATCGGCACCACGGGTCGTGGTATCGGGCCTGCTTATGAAGATAAAGTGGCACGTCGTGGTCTGCGTGTTGGCGACCTTTTCGACAAAGAAACCTTCGCTGAAAAACTGAAAGAAGTGATGGAATATCACAACTTCCAGTTGGTTAACTACTACAAAGCTGAAGCGGTTGATTACCAGAAAGTTCTGGATGATACGATGGCTGTTGCCGACATCCTGACCTCTATGGTGGTTGACGTTTCTGACCTGCTCGACCAGGCGCGTCAGCGTGGCGATTTCGTCATGTTCGAAGGTGCGCAGGGTACGCTGCTGGATATCGACCACGGTACTTATCCGTACGTAACTTCTTCCAACACCACTGCAGGTGGCGTGGCGACCGGTTCCGGCCTGGGCCCGCGTTATGTTGATTACGTTCTGGGTATCCTCAAAGCTTACTCCACTCGTGTAGGTGCAGGTCCGTTCCCGACCGAACTGTTTGATGAAACTGGTGAGTTCCTCTGCAAGCAGGGTAACGAATTCGGCGCAACTACGGGTCGTCGTCGTCGTACCGGCTGGCTGGACACCGTTGCCGTTCGTCGTGCGGTACAGCTGAACTCCCTGTCTGGCTTCTGCCTGACCAAACTGGACGTTCTGGATGGCCTGAAAGAGGTGAAACTCTGCGTGGCTTACCGTATGCCGGATGGTCGCGAAGTGACTACCACTCCGCTGGCAGCAGACGATTGGAAAGGTGTAGAGCCGATTTACGAAACCATGCCGGGCTGGTCTGAATCCACCTTCGGCGTGAAAGATCGTAGCGGTCTGCCGCAGGCGGCACTGAACTACATCAAGCGTATTGAAGAACTGACCGGTGTGCCGATCGATATCATCTCTACCGGCCCGGATCGTACTGAAACCATGATTCTGCGCGACCCGTTCGACGCGTAATTCTGGTACGCCTGGCAGATATTTTGCCTGCCGGGCTAACAGTGTGATACATTGCTGTGTCGGGTAAGCCATTACGCTATCCGACACAGTGTTAAATCCTCGCTTTTTTCCTTCCCCGAACTGAAATAAATTAGCGACACAGCTTGTGGCTGGTTTATCATCAATATAAATGTATTTTTTCCCGCTTTCCCTTTTGAGGTTGATGTGCAGTTAACGAGTTTCACTGATTACGGATTACGTGCGCTGATCTACATGGCGTCATTGCCAGAAGGGCGGATGACCAGTATTTCTGAAGTGACTGACGTCTACGGCGTCTCCCGTAATCATATGGTCAAAATAATCAATCAACTTAGTCGTGCCGGCTACGTGACTGCTGTTCGTGGAAAAAATGGCGGCATTCGCCTGGGGAAACCGGCGAGTGCGATACGTATTGGTGATGTGGTGCGCGAGCTGGAGCCCTTATCGCTGGTGAATTGCAGCAGTGAGTTTTGCCACATTACACCTGCCTGTCGGTTGAAACAGGCACTTTCTAAGGCCGTGCAAAGTTTTCTTATGGAACTGGATAACTACACGCTTGCCGATTTGGTTGAAGAGAATCAACCGCTTTATAAATTATTGCTGGTGGAGTGACGAAAATCTTCATCAGAGATGACAACGGAGGAACCGAGATGTCACAAGATCCTTTCCAGGAACGCGAAGCTGAAAAATACGCGAATCCCATCCCTAGTCGGGAATTTATCCTCGAACATTTAACCAAACGTGAAAAACCGGCCAGCCGTGATGAGTTGGCGGTAGAACTGCACATTGAAGGCGAAGAGCAGCTTGAAGGCCTGCGTCGCCGCCTGCGCGCGATGGAGCGCGATGGTCAACTGGTCTTCACTCGCCGTCAGTGCTATGCGCTGCCGGAACGCCTCGACCTGGTGAAAGGTACCGTTATTGGCCACCGTGATGGCTACGGCTTTCTGCGGGTTGAAGGACGTAAAGATGATTTGTATCTCTCCAGCGAGCAGATGAAAACATGCATTCATGGCGATCAGGTGCTGGCACAGCCGCTGGGCGCTGACCGTAAAGGCCGCCGTGAAGCGCGTATTGTCCGCGTACTGGTACCAAAAACCAGCCAGATTGTTGGTCGCTACTTTACCGAAGCGGGTGTCGGCTTTGTGGTTCCTGACGACAGTCGTTTGAGCTTCGATATCTTAATCCCGCCCGATCAGATCATGGGCGCGCGGATGGGCTTTGTGGTGGTGGTTGAACTGACCCAACGCCCGACTCGCCGTACCAAAGCGGTGGGTAAAATCGTCGAAGTGCTGGGCGATAATATGGGCACCGGTATGGCGGTTGATATCGCCCTGCGTACCCATGAAATTCCGTACATCTGGCCGCAGGCTGTTGAGCAACAGGTTGCCGGGCTGAAAGAAGAAGTACCGGAAGAGGCGAAAGCTGGCCGTGTCGATCTGCGCGATTTACCGCTGGTCACCATTGATGGCGAAGACGCCCGTGACTTTGACGATGCAGTTTACTGCGAGAAAAAACGCGGCGGCGGCTGGCGTTTGTGGGTCGCAATTGCCGACGTCAGTTACTATGTGCGTCCGCCAACACCGCTGGATAGAGAAGCGCGTAACCGTGGTACGTCGGTCTACTTCCCTTCGCAGGTTATCCCGATGCTGCCGGAAGTGCTCTCTAACGGCCTGTGCTCGCTCAACCCGCAGGTAGACCGCCTGTGTATGGTTTGCGAGATGACGATTTCGTCGAAAGGCCGCCTGACGGGCTACAAATTCTACGAAGCGGTGATGAGCTCTCACGCGCGTCTGACCTACACCAAAGTCTGGCATATTCTGCAGGGCGATCAGGAGCTGCGCGAGCAGTACGCCCCGCTGGTTAAGCATCTCGAAGAGTTACATAACCTCTATAAAGTGCTGGATAAAGCCCGTGAAGAACGCGGCGGGATCTCATTTGAGAGCGAAGAAGCGAAGTTTATTTTCAACGCTGAACGCCGTATTGAGCGTATCGAACAGACCCAGCGTAACGACGCACACAAGTTAATTGAAGAGTGCATGATTCTGGCGAATATCTCGGCAGCGCGTTTCGTTGAGAAGGCCAAAGAACCGGCACTGTTCCGTATTCACGACAAGCCGAGCACCGAAGCGATAACCTCTTTCCGTTCAGTGCTGGCGGAACTGGGGCTGGAATTGCCTGGCGGTAACAAGCCGGAACCGCGTGACTACGCGGAACTGCTGGAATCGGTTGCTGACCGTCCTGACGCAGAAATGCTGCAAACCATGCTGTTGCGCTCGATGAAACAAGCGATTTACGATCCGGAAAATCGTGGTCACTTCGGTCTGGCATTGCAGTCCTATGCGCACTTTACTTCGCCGATTCGTCGTTATCCTGACCTGACGCTCCACCGCGCCATTAAGTATCTGCTGGCGAAAGAGCAGGGGCATCAGGGGAATACCACTGAAACCGGCGGCTACCATTATTCGATGGAAGAGATGCTGCAACTGGGTCAGCACTGTTCGATGGCGGAACGTCGTGCCGACGAAGCAACGCGCGATGTGGCTGACTGGCTGAAGTGTGACTTCATGCTCGACCAGGTAGGTAACGTCTTTAAAGGCGTAATTTCCAGCGTTACCGGCTTTGGCTTCTTTGTTCGCCTGGATGACTTGTTCATCGATGGTCTGGTTCACGTCTCTTCGCTGGACAATGACTACTATCGCTTTGACCAGGTAGGACAACGCCTGATGGGTGAATCCAGCGGTCAGACTTATCGCTTGGGCGATCGCGTGGAAGTTCGCGTCGAAGCGGTTAATATGGACGAGCGCAAAATCGACTTTAGCCTGATCTCCAGCGAACGCGCACCGCGCAACGTCGGTAAAACCGCGCGCGAGAAAGCGAAAAAAGGCGATGCAGGCAAAAAAGGCGGCAAGCGTCGTCAGGTTGGTAAAAAGGTAAACTTTGAGCCAGACAGCGCTTTCCGCGGCGAGAAAAAAACGAAGCCGAAAGCGGCGAAGAAAGACGCGAGAAAAGCGAAAAAGCCATCGGCGAAAACGCAGAAAATAGCCGCAGCGACCAAAGCGAAGCGTGCGGCGAAGAAAAAAGTGACAGAGTGATCATTACCCTCTTCAAACAGAAGAGGGGCAGATTGCTGACAAAATGCGCTTTGTTCATGCCGGATGCGGCGTGAACGCCTTATCCGGCCTACATAATCACGCAAATTCAATACATTGCAGGGATCATGTAGGCCTGATAAGCGTAGCGCATCAGGCAAAACGTAAACAACGAGTACATTAATGAGCGAAATGATTTACGGCATCCACGCAGTGCAGGCCCTGCTGGAGCGCGCCCCTGAACGTTTTCAGGAAGTCTTTATTTTAAAAGGCCGTGAAGATAAACGTCTGTTGCCGCTGATTCACGCCCTTGAGTCCCAGGGCGTGGTTATCCAGCTGGCAAACCGCCAATATCTCGACGAGAAAAGCGACGGTGCCGTGCATCAGGGCATTATCGCCCGTGTGAAGCCTGGACGTCAGTATCAGGAAAATGATCTGCCGGATCTGATCGCTTCGCTCGATCAACCGTTCCTGCTGATCCTCGACGGTGTGACCGATCCGCACAACCTCGGCGCGTGCCTGCGCAGCGCGGACGCCGCTGGCGTTCATGCGGTGATTGTGCCGAAAGATCGCTCCGCACAGCTCAACGCCACGGCGAAAAAAGTAGCCTGCGGCGCGGCAGAAAGCGTTCCGCTGATTCGGGTGACTAACCTTGCGCGCACCATGCGTATGTTGCAGGAAGAGAATATCTGGATCGTCGGTACGGCAGGTGAGGCGGATCATACGCTCTATCAGAGCAAAATGACCGGACGGCTGGCACTGGTGATGGGCGCAGAAGGTGAAGGCATGCGTCGCCTGACTCGTGAACATTGCGATGAGTTGATCAGCATCCCCATGGCAGGAAGCGTTTCTTCCCTGAACGTTTCTGTGGCGACAGGCATTTGCTTATTTGAAGCGGTGCGTCAGCGCAGCTAATTTCTCTGAATTATGAAAAACCATCCATATTTGGATGGTTTTTTTTTGTCTGGAGCTGGTAAGATAATTACGTGCTACAAATATTCATTTTATTAATATTTAAACTTAATTTATATGGAATAATATATGACATGGAATCCGTTGGCGCTGGCGACGGCGCTGCAAACTGTACCTGAACAAAATATTGATGTAACAAATGGCGAGAACGCATTAATTATTAAAATGAATGATTATGGCGATTTGCAAATCAATATTCTATTTACTTCCCGCCAAATGATTATCGAAACCTTTATTTGTCCGGTAAGTAGTATCAGCAATCCAGATGAATTTAATACCTTCTTATTAAGAAATCAGAAGATGATGCCGTTGTCATCGGTAGGGATCTCCAGCGTGCAACAGGAAGAGTATTACATTGTTTTCGGGGCGTTATCGCTTAAATCTTCTCTTGAAGATATCCTGCTGGAAATAACCACGCTGGTAGATAACGCTTTGGATCTTGCTGAAATTACAGAAGAATATTCACACTAATTACAAGGACAGGTATTTATGGGAATTTTAAAAACTTTATTTACGCTGGGTAAATCGGTGATCTCGCAAGCGGAAGAATCCATTGAAGAAGCACAGGGCGTTAGAATGCTTGAACAGCATATACGCGATGCCAAAGCAGAACTGGATAAGGCCGGTAAATCACGTGTCGATCTACTGGCAAGAGTGAAATTGAGCAACGATAAACTGAAAGATTTACGTGAGCGTAAAGCCAGTCTGGAAGCTCGCGCGCTGGAAGCGTTAAGCAAGAATGTTAATCCGTCGTTGATTAACGAAGTTGCTGAAGAAATCGCCCGTCTTGAGAATCTCATTTCCGCTGAAGAGCAAGTGTTGTCGAATCTGGAAGTCTCTCGCGATGGTGTGGAAAAAGCGGTTACAGCGACAGCACAGCGTATCGCTCAATTTGAGCAACAAATGGAAGTCGTTAAAGCTACTGAAGCCATGCAGCGTGCACAACAGGCCGTAACGACCTCTACTGTTGGCGCATCTTCCAGCGTTTCGACAGCGGCAGAATCCTTAAAGCGTCTGCAAACGCGTCAGGCCGAACGTCAAGCTCGCCTGGATGCTGCCGCACAGCTGGAAAAAGTGGCAGATGGTCGCGATCTTGATGAAAAACTGGCGGAAGCCGGAATTGGCGGTAGCAACAAAAGTAGCGCCCAGGATGTATTAGCAAGACTGCAACGCCAACAGGGCGAGTAATGTTCTTCTCATGGATCATTAAAACCTGCCGACGTCACCTTTCCAGGCTTACCTGGCCGGCATTGACTGGATTATTTACAGGACAGTATCTGTTTTGTTATCTGGTGTTAACTGCGTTGCATGAAGAGGCGTTGGTAGGTCAACTGAGTAATTTTATTTATTACTGCTCGGTTGTGGGATCAACGCTGGGGTTTGGTGATATCACACCCCAAACGGTGGGGGGACGTCTGTTCACAGCGCTCTGGCAGATTCCTGTGAGTGTTGGTTTATTTGGCGCTTTAATGGGAAAAGTCATTGCATTAGTGCAAGACATATTGGCGAAAGGAATGACGGGAATGGGCGACTACAGCAATTTGCGCAACCATATGCTGGTCATTGGATGGCGCGGGCATCAGACTGAAAAGATGATTTCATTATTGTTGTTTGATTCCCGAAGAGCATTTGGCCGGGTACTTTTGTGTGAGCGGGATGATATTCAACATCCGATGCCTGGAAATAATTGGGTCGATTTCATTCGTATTAGTAATTTTAATGATCCGCATGAACATACCCGCATGGGACTGGCAAATTGCCAAAGTGTCATCATCTTTTCGCAAACAGATGAGCAGACGTTCACGACCGCACTATCCCTGGCGGATTTTATTCCTGAAAGATGCCATATCGTCGCTTATCTGGAAGATGAACGCTACGCTCGTTTATTAGAGGTTCATTGTCAACGTATTGAAATAGTGCGAAATATTTCAGCAGAACAACTTTCCCGTTCAATACAAGATCCCGGTTCATCTCAATCAGTGGCATCGATTATGAATCCAATGCTGGGGGATACGGGGTTTGTTTTACCGATTCCTGAACGGGTTACCTCAATGCGTTATGGCGCATTGATGCATTATATGAAACTTCATCATGATGCCACCGTCCTGGGAATAAGCAGTTGTAAAAATGGTAGGGGAATGGAACTGAATCCAGTCATTGCAACGGAAGTTAAAGGCGGTATGTGGCTGCATCTTATTGGCAATAACCGTATTTTGGCTGAAGAAGTGGCATGGCAGGACATTGAGGGAAGCATATGACAAGTTTTTTCAAGCGTCTGTTTGGTAAGGATGATAAACCTGTAATCGCACGTGGCCCGCTGGGACTTCATCTCAATAGCGGCTTTACGCTCGACACGTTAGCGTTTCGTTTGCTGGAAGATGAATTGCTGATTGCGCTGCCGGGTGAAGAATTTACGGTAGCCGCTGTCAGCCACATCGATCTGGGCGGCGGTAGTCAGATTTTCCGCTACTACACTTCAGGCGATGAATTTCTGCAAATCAATACCACCGGCGGCGAAGATATTGATGACATTGATGATATCAAGCTCTTTGTCTATGAAGAGAGCTACGGTATCAGCAAAGAGAGCCACTGGCGCGAAGCGATCAACGCCAAAGCGATGGGGGCAATGACTTTAAACTGGCAGGAAAAACGCTGGCAGCGATTTTTTAACAGCGAAGAACCGGGGAATATCGAACCCGTCTATATGCTGGAAAAAGTTGAAAATCAAAACCACGCCAAATGGGAAGTGCATAATTTTACCATGGGCTATGAACGGCAGGTGACCGAAGATACCTGTGAATATTTGCTGTTAAATGGTGAGGAATCTTTTAACGATCTCGGCGAGCCGGAGTGGTTATTTTCGCGCGCACTGGGTGTTGATATCCCACTGACATCACTTCATATTATTGGTTAATTACAAGGACGTTTACGATGCATATACTGGATTCACTTCTTGCCTTTAGCGCCTATTTTTTTATTGGCGTGGCTATGGTGATTATTTTTCTGTTTATCTACTCCAAAATTACACCGCACAACGAATGGCAGTTAATCAAAAACAATAACACCGCGGCGGCACTGGCGTTCAGCGGAACATTGTTGGGGTACGTGATCCCCTTATCCAGTGCGGCAATCAATGCGGTGAGTATTCCAGACTATTTTGCATGGGGCGGGATTGCTCTGGTGATTCAATTACTCGTTTTTGCTGGCGTCAGGCTTTATATGCCCGCATTAAGCGAAAAAATTATTAATCACAATACCGCAGCAGGAATGTTTATGGGAACCGCCGCGCTGGCTGGCGGTATTTTTAACGCAGCTTGTATGACATGGTAATGGACGATCATGGCCAGAAAACGCAAATCAAGAAATAACAGTAAAATTGGTCACGGAGCGATCAGTCGCATTGGAAGACCTAATAATCCTTTTGAGCCGCGACGCAATCGCTACGCACAAAAATACTTAACGTTGGCGCTAATGGGCGGTGCAGCTTTTTTTGTATTGAAAGGTTGTGGCGATAGTGGTGATGTCGATAACGACGGTGACGGAACGTTTTACTCGACAGTGCAGGATTGTATTGATGACGGTAATAATTCAGATATCTGTGCTCATGGCTGGAACAATGCCAAAGCGGCATTTTATGCCGATGTTCCGAAGAATATGACTCAGCAGAATTGTCAGTCTAAGTACGAAAATTGCTACTACGACAATGTTGAACAGAGTTGGATCCCGGTCATTTCTGGATTTTTATTAAGCCGGGTTATTCGTAAAGATCGCGATGAGCCGTTCGTTTATAACAGCGGTGGATCCTCATTTGCTTCCCGCCCCGTCTGGCGCAATACTTCCGGTGATTACTCCTGGCGCTCCGGTTCTGGCAAAAAAGAGTCTTACTCCTCGGGCGGCTTTACCACCAGAAAAGCGTCAACTGTTTCTCGCGGCGGCTATGGTCGTTCTTCCAGCGCCCGTGGGCACTGGGGAGGCTAATCATGCTGAGACACAACGTTCCTGTACGACGGGATCTGGACCAGATCGCCGCCGACAACGGTTTCGACTTTCATATCATCGATAATGAAATTTATTGGGATGAGAGTCGGGCTTACCGCTTTACTCTGCGGCAGATAGAAGAGCAGATCGAAAAACCAACTGCGGAACTGCATCAGATGTGCCTTGAGGTGGTGGATCGTGCGGTTCAAGACGAAGAGATCCTGACGCAACTGGCGATCCCCCCGCTGTACTGGGATGTGATCGCTGAAAGCTGGCGCGCACGCGATCCTTCGCTGTATGGTCGGATGGATTTTGCCTGGTGTGGTAATGCGCCGGTGAAGCTGCTGGAGTACAACGCCGATACGCCGACCTCATTGTATGAGTCGGCTTATTTCCAGTGGCTGTGGCTGGAAGATGCCCGGCGTAGCGGCAGTATTCCGCGTGATGCCGATCAGTACAATGCCATTCAGGAACGCCTGATTTCGCGTTTTAGCGAGCTTTACAGTCGGGAACCGTTTTATTTCTGCTGTTGTCAGGATACCGACGAAGACAGGAGTACTGTGCTGTACTTGCAGGACTGCGCTCAGCAGGCTGGGCAGGAGTCACGGTTTATCTACATTGAAGATCTCGGTTTGGGCGTCGGCGGAGTACTGACCGATCTTGATGATAATGTCATCCAGCGTGCATTTAAGCTGTATCCGCTGGAGTGGATGATGCGTGACGATAACGGTCCGCTGCTGCGCAAGCGCCGCGAGCAATGGGTGGAGCCGTTATGGAAAAGTATCTTGAGCAACAAAGGTTTAATGCCGCTGCTTTGGCGCTTCTTTCCTGGTCATCCCAACCTACTTGCATCCTGGTTTGATGGCGAAAAACCGCAGATTGCCGCTGGCGAAAGCTATGTGCGTAAACCGATCTACTCACGCGAGGGCGGTAACGTCACCATTTTCGATGGTCAGAATAACGTCGTTGACCACGCTGAGGGTGATTATGCCGATGAACCGATGATCTACCAGGCATTTCAACCTCTGCCACGATTTGGCGATAGCTACACACTCATTGGTAGCTGGATTGTTGATGATGAAGCGTGCGGAATGGGGATCCGTGAAGATAACACGCTGATCACCAAAGACACCTCACGTTTCGTTCCGCATTATATTGCTGGCTAAGAATGTTTTAGCAATCTCTTTCTGTCAGGAATCCGTGGCAGTGACCATACTAATGGTGACT
>NZ_PTRX01000041.1:0-31231 GCF_002966045.1 Escherichia sp. MOD1-EC5189
TCTGCATACCCGAAACTTGCAGCCGCTTATCCGTCAGGCGTGATCCCTGATATGCGTGGCTGGACGATTAAGGGCAAACCTGCCAGTGGTCGGGCCGTATTGTCTCAGGAACAGGACGGCATTAAATCGCACACCCACAGCGCCAGCGCATCCAGTACGGATTTGGGGACGAAAACCACATCGTCGTTTGATTACGGAACTAAATCCACAAATAACACCGGAGCACATACACACAACTTTGCTTACAACAATACTTCAGCATACGCAGAAACTCCCGGTACCGGTGGTGGAATGCATGCAACTAACACAAGCAAGACAGCAAGTAATCGCGTATTAAGCGCAGGAGCTCATACTCACACAGTAGCAATAGGTGCGCATACACATACGCTCGCTATTGGTTCGCACACACACACCATTACCATTGCCGCTTATGGCAACGCGGAAAACACCGTAAAAAACATCGCATTTAACTATATTGTGAGGCTTGCATAATGGCATTCAGAATGAGTGAACAACCACGAACCATAAAAATTTATAATCTGCTGGTCGGAACCAATGAATTTATTGGTGAAGGTGATGCATACATTCCACCTCATACAGGTCTACCTGCAAATAGTACTGATATTGCTCCGCCAGATATTCCAGCTGGCTTCGTGGCTATTTTCAACAGTGATGAGGCATCGTGGCATCTTGTTGAAGACCATCGGGGTAAAACAGTTTATGACGTGGCATCAGGGGACGCGTTATTTATTTCTGAACTCGGCTCATTACCGGAAAATGTCACTTGGTTATCCCCGGAAGGGGAGTTTCAGAAGTGGAACGGCACAACGTGGGTGAAAGATGCAGAAGCAGAAAAAGTGTTCCGGATACGGGAGGCGGAAGAAACAAAAAACAGCCTCATGCAGGTAGCCAGTGAGCATATTTCGCCACTTCAAGATGCCGTAGATTTGAATATTGCAACAGAGGAAGAAACATCGTTACTGGTGGCATGGAAGAAGTATCGAGTGCTGCTGAACCGTGTTGATACATCAAGAGCACCGGATATTGAGTGGCCAGCTTCCCCAGTGGAATCAAGGAGTAAACAAGCATAAAGGCTTTCATTTCAAACCATTGTAGTCCAGTTTTTTGTATAGTACCCTGCTCATTTCGGATGACATGTGTGATTTGGAATTTCAGGGTACCATTATGAATGTTATTTCATCATTAAAACAGCTTAACAGACAGCGAAATATTAAAACAAAAAAGATAAAGACGAAGGCCAGACTGGCATTTCTAAAAATGCGATACAGAAGGAAAACATCATTACAGCCGGATAGTTATAAAACAGTGTGCATTTTCATGCACATGCAAGCCATTGGTGACGGCATCGTTACCTCAGGGTTTATTAAACAACTTCAAAAATCCGGTATGGTGGTATATGTGATAGCACCTTCAAGAGTATCATTCCTCTTTACTGATATTGTTGGCGTGGATGCCTTTATATCTTACGAGAAAAATAAATTTAACGAACTAAAAGCAAAGATAAAAAAACTGAATGTAGATCTTGTTGTTGACTTCTCAAATTTTGATAACACAGCGATAACCAGATTGCAAACACTACATTTACTTAGACCTAAACACTCTATCTGTTTTAATCATCCTGCCGTAACTATTTTTGATACAAATATAACCGATAATCGTTCCATTCACACATCTGAAAGAATGAAAAAAGTTTTATCTTTACTAAAGATAAAAAATAATAATTATGCTGCAGCGCTTAATTTTGACAACAAAATATATGAACCAGCGAATATTGTTGCAAATGAATTCAGGAAGAAAAACAAAAAATTAGTTATATTTAACCCTTATGGCTCTCAGAATAGCAGAACCTTATCTGATGAACAGATAAACAAAGTACTAGCTTACCTTAATAACCTTAAGGGATATCACACAATAGTTTTTAATATGGGAAAACAGATTAATCACAATGGATTGGATAATGTGTCTCTATCTCCATTTTCTGATGCCGGATGTTCATTTGCATTGGTTCGCCATGCTGATTTTGTTATAACTGTAGATACTGCCATTGTACATTTAGCCAGTGCATTAAACATTAGACAATACTGTATATATAATAACAGAATGCATGAAGGAAAATTCGAAAATAATATTGTGTGGGGGCCAAACAGCAAATTAGCGACTCAACTCACCACATCCGAACATCTAAGGTCTGAAGGGGGCGACGATATGCATAAATTCGACATAATGATCTTAATTAATGCTATCAAACAAGATTTGACAAACGATATACCGAATTACCACTCGGATTTAGGTTGTAAAAATAGATCCAGAAATCCAGAATTAGAAAGTAGCAATTCTTTATAAAGTAGAAACCTCAACAGTTTTATCAGGACCTACGATATATTATATAACAACAAGCCGCCCATTACCCAATATGAGGGTATTAGCGGCAATGTAAAATCAGAACAGTCCTTTAACTGAACTGGCCGCGCTGTTAAGGGATGATGTGACCTTATCTTTGAAGCCGGACAGCATATCGCTGAATGATGAGGATTGCAGGCGCTCCCGCAAATCCTCATCGCAGCGTTCAAGTGTCAGTGAAAATTCTATCTTTTTCGCCTTACCGTAGCGATCAAACTCGGAACGGGTCGTATTCGTTCCGGTCAGGACATACATGCCGTAAATCTGCCCGACGCCATCAATCAAAGGCCAGGGTCGTCCTGTATACGCCTGCGTGGTCAGCAGCGACAGCGACACTTCGCCACCTGTAATTTCAGGATAAAGCACACCAGAAAGAACGATGCGATCATCACCTGCACCGATATACTGCCAGCTTGCTGAACGGTTAACGCGTTCATTTTTCACATGCCGCCAGCTTTTGTTTTGCTGTAACTGCTGATGCGGCAGCGTGCGCAGCTCAAAAACAAACATGCCGTAGATCATCATCATGGCCATGACTCCTCAATCTTTATCGTAAAAACTGCCACGCCCGGCACGGGCGCGCCGTTCCATTTCTGCCCTGACCATTTCACCGACCAGTTTCGCCAGTTCGCGGGGATTCTGCGTAACAACGTTATGCAGATGAACATGAATTTCACCACCAAATCCGGAGGCAACAGGCTCCCGGTTACGGGAAGTTACAGGAACTGATGCCACTGGCGATCGTATGGCCTCCGCCACCGGGCGGGAGCTGGCCGCAACAACAGGGACCAGCGACGGAGGCAGCGGAGCCGGGACCACAGGTGTGATATTAATTGCGGGGGCAGGCTTACTGACCTGTGCAATCTTTCGCTCCTGCCACTCCCCACGAACAGCAAGTGCGCGGGGCAGGTTCTTAAAGACAATATCGCCGGGGCCAATGCGTTTTTTCGTCTCATCAACCAGCTTACCTGTGTTATCAGCAATTTTGCTGAGTCTGCGTAGCGTCCCGGTATTGCTGTCTGTGAATGGTTTGTTGTCTTTGGGTTTATCCCCCCCGGTGCCATTGCCATTTTCCACAGGCTTCGGCGGATTGATTTTCGCAAGGTCCCCCTGAAGCAAGGCAACCTTGTCCTGAAGAATGGCCGCACGCTGTGCGTCTTCGATTTTCTTGCGCGCCCTTTCCGCTTCATCCGGAAGGACGCCAAGTTTTTCAAGTATCCACGCCAGCGTATCCAGTAGCATTTTTGCAGGTGTCAGAACAAGCTGTAACGCACCGCCAAGAACGTTACCGAATATCTCGCCAGCACTGGTACATTTATCCAGCGTTTCCTTGCTGGACTCCATCGGTGACAGCAGCGATTTAAACCAGTTAAACACCTGACTGATCCCGCTTCCGATTGCGTCAAAAACAGGGCCAAACCGTTCAAAGGTTTCGCGCAACGGAGCCAGCCGTTCCATAATCCCGTTGAACACCCCGGCATAAAACGCCTTAATGGGTTCCCAGTATTTCCAGATGAGAACCGCCGCAGCCACAAACGCAGCAGCAATCAATCCGACCGGACTGAACAGCGCCCCGATAGCACCTCCCAGCAAAGAAACGGAACCCGTCACCATTCCCCATAGTGCTGGCAGGACCCTGACAGCATTCATTGATCCGGTTAGGAGAGAAAAACCAAGACGCAGTTTTGCCAGCGGGCCAGCAAGCACACCAATAGCCAGCGACAACGAGCCAACCGTTGCAGTCATTGCCAGCAACGCACCGCCTGCTATCAGTAGCTGGCGCGTCAGTACCGGATGGGCCTGCGCCAGCGAGGTGATTTTTTCAAGCACCCGCGTGAGCCACTGCGTGACAGAACGCAGCGGACCGTCAACCAGATCACTGATGCGAATACGAAGACCTTCCCATGCGCTGTCGAGATTTTTCAGGTCCCCATCAAGATTATCGGCCATTACTTTTGCAACGCGATCGGCCTCTCCCCTTGCCCCCTGCAATTCTCTGGTCAGTTTTTGCAGCTCTCCTGAACCAGCCGCCGCAACAAGCGTCTGCAAACCAACGAACGCCTCTTCTCCGGCGATGTCCTTGAAGAAGGAAACCTGGTCCACCTGTCCGTATTTTTGTGTCGCCTTATAGAGATCAAGCAGCACATCCTCCATCGGGCGCATTTTGCCTCTGGCGTCAGCAACTGACACCCCCAGCTCTTTCAGCGCATCAGCCGCAGCTTTTGGCGGTGATGCAAGGCGGGACAGACTTGCGCGCATGGCCGTACCAGCATCGCTTCCACGAAGACCATTATTGGCAAGCATCCCGGCCATGGCTGCCGCTTCTTCAAGACTGATACCAAGTTTTGCGGCAACCGGACCGGTATACTTCATGGTTTCGCCCAGCGCGCGTAAATCAGTATTGGTCCGGGTGAATGCCGCTGTCAGCGTATCGCCAACCCGGTCCATTTGATCGGCTGTCAGGTTGAACTGTGTGAGGATATTGGAGCCTATATCAGCCGTCTCGCCGAGTTCGACGCCACCTGCCAGCGCCATATTAAGAACACCGGGCAATGCGGCCTGAATGGCCTGCGGAGTAAAACCAGCCATTGCCAGAAAGCTCTGCCCACTGGCGGCATCACTCGCAGTAAACTGTGTTTCAGAACCAAGTTTTAACGCCTGCTCACGCAGCGCCTTAAACTGCGGGCTGTTTTTGTCGATTCGCGTCAGTGCCTGAACGCGGGACATCTCTTTGCCGAACCCGATCGCAGGCTGCAAAAAACGCCCGGCAGCATAGCCGCCCGCCGCTGCAGCACCAGTTGCCAGCGCACCACCTGTTTTCAGTTTTCCCGCGGTTTCCTGCGCGCGCGAATACCGCTCACGCGCCCGCGTTACACGCGCAAGCGCCTGCCGTTCGCGTTCAAGCTGGTTGTTGTACTGTTCGGTGCGTCTGATGGCCTGCTGGATGGTGTTATCGCTGCCTGTCAGGGAAATGCCGTGGCGTTTCAGCTCTCCGCCAAGCTCCCGCATTTTCTGAATTTCCCGTGTGCGCGATTCATTCAGGCGTTCAAGCCGGGTGCTTAACTGCTGCATCAGCTTTTGTTGTTTTTCGCTGAGCACTGTACCCGTGCGTTGTAACTGATTAAGGGCGTTAAGCTGGCGTCGTGCTTTCACGATACCCGCATCCGCTTTACTGACAGCGTCGCGGGCGCGCTCAAATGATCGCGCCTGACGCTCGAGATTTTTGATCGCCCCCTGCGTTCGCTGGATGGAGTCACCAAACTGCCCCATCAGGCGGCGTGCGTTTTCGGCAGGTCGGGTCAGCCTGTCAACGGCGCTGAAAGCGACCCGGATATCAAGAGTCTTCATTGTCTGCATTCCCGCTGCGAAGTGCCGCCCGCTCACGCCAGCTAACCACTTCGCCGGGCGTCATCATGAAGATTTCGGCGGGCGACCAGTTAAAAATAACGGCAATATCTGCCACAAAGTCTTCTATGTGCTCAAAGCACACAACCGTGATCAGGCTTCCGTCGCCTGTTCGTTCTTCCCGCCAGAGTCCGCACCGCTCAAAAAATTTACGGCAACCACACATAACTGAATAAAGTCACGGGATGCCATTTTTTTGATCGTCACTTCATCCAGTCGCGGTGATGTCACGCGTGACAGCAGAGTAAACATGGATTCCGCTTTCAGATTCAGCACATCAGACAGCGACAAATCTCGCAGAGATCCAGCCTGCTCAATAGCCCCGGTAATCTCCACATACGTGATTTTTTCGCCGCCTCGCTCAATTGGTTGGGTAAGTTTTACACCACGTTCACTGGTTTCTTTCACAGTGTCAGCAACTACCGTGTTTTCGGTATCGATGTTTTTCGTCTCTTTCATCAGGAAATTCCTTTCAGTCAGAGGCGACGCACTGCGCCGCCTGCATATTACTTATCAGCCAAGCCCGAGCGCGGAACGGATGCGATCGGGCACAATGTCCTTGCCGTCCTTCCGGTAAATGAAGTTCAGCAGGTCAATCTCCCACAACGGGCGATCGTTAACACTCAGCTTGTAGTAGGTGTTTTTAATGGCGTAAGAGTGTGATGTGGCTTCGCCCTGTTTGGCTTCCCCCATATCAATTTCCGTCACACGTCCGCGCATTTCGACTTCATACAGGTCGCTTTCTGCATCGGTGTAATATTCACCCGCAAAACGCAGCAGCGTGCCGTCAATCGTGCCGCCATACTTAAGGAACAGCTCACGAACTGCGCCCCCCATGACAAAGCTCGCATCAAGCGCGGAGTCGTCCAGACCGAGATCAATACTTACCGCACCCATCATGCCACCACCCCGGTAGCTGTCGGTTTTGCGCGTCAGCTTAGGCAGAGTGACGGACGTCACCTTACCCACTTCGTTTTCACCATCCACAAACAGCGTAAAAAAGCGAAGATGTTTTGGCACAGCCATCAGGCACCTCCCAGCACCGCAAATGCGGGTTCAAAGTATTCATCAGTAAACGTCTGGTAAAGCTCCATGTCTTCCAGTGGCGGAACGGGCGTATATTTGTAGCGAATACGCACACGCCCCTGACGTAAATCCGTGGTGCTGTTATCCACCACGTCATACCAGCACTCCGCGCCAATCAGTTTCCCGGCAGTAACCAGCGAATCCAGTTTTGCCCTGATGGCACTGATAACATCCTTCACGTTCGCAGGCGTCAGTGGACTGTCGATGGTTTCAAACTGCGCTTCCGCAATTGAATCAGCCAGCACCTGTGCGGTTCGGGTGTACACCTCAAAGATGTAGGCGTTCGTTTCCGGTGTGCGGTTGCCCCAGAAGCGGAACCCGTTGCGACGAATAATGGTCGTGATTTCTTTGTTGTTGAGGCTGTTGGCATCACTGTCTTCGGCCTGCAACGACCAGAACACATGCCTCGACATCCCCAGCACATTCTTAACCGGAACGTTGGAGAGTGATTTGTGCCATCCCTGCTCATGGTCAATGTACGCACGAAGGCCGCACGCATAGGCAGGCGCGGGGAACGTTTCGTTTTTGCCACTTTTCGGGTTGTAGGCGATGAAGTCCGGCCATAAGAGCATCACCTCACGTTCGTTGAATTTCTGGCGGTAGGTAATCGCATCAGCCATCGTGTCACAGCCATGACATGAGGCATAGACAAACGCGCGCAGTTTACCCGCAATCACGCACAGGGATTTTGTCACCGCCTCCGTGTCCAGCTCCGGCGCGGCCAGAATACGCGGACGGTATCCGATGCTTTCATCCTGCTCTGCAACAAGCAGCGCATACATCCCCGTATAGCTGCCGTCATTCTCAGAACCACCGATAACCAGTTGATCCTGCGTTTTTCCGTCTTCTTCTTTGTGTTCAGCCACGCGAACGACGATCACCTTTGTGCTCACCTGGTCTGCGATGGCCTTAAGCGCACGATAAAGTGTCCCCGTTGTTCCGCATTTTCCCAGCACGTCATTGACGCGGGTCAGCAGTGTGGGCTTGTTCAGCGGGAACAGCTTCGCGTCCGCATCATCCGCCGTTGCCACGATACCGATAACGCTGGAATCAACATCGTTAATCGCTGTTACCAGGTCGGTACTTTCCGTAACACGGGCACCATGAAAACGAGTTTCACTCATAGCTTCAGCCCCTTGTATCCGTTAAATGATTCGGCAACAATCATCACCCACCACGCGCGTAATCTCATCCCTGCGCCGTTCTTGCCGCCCGGCGACAACAAAAAGCAGTAACCCCCTCCGCACGCACATGCGACCATGCCGCACAGGGAGGGAACAGATGACCGATACCACCATGCAATTGCTCAGTCAGGGCACAGACCCCGTAAAAATGCCGGATTTTGATATTCTCGCGGAGGGTAAAACGCTGTCAGGCGTGGCAGAGCGCCTGATGAGCCTGTCACTGACCGACAACCGGGGATTTGAGGCAGACCAGCTCGCCATCACGCTGGATGATGCGGATGGTCAGTTGCAGCTACCGCCACGGGGCGCGCGCCTGACGGTTCTCATTGGCTGGAAAGGCGAACCGCTGACAGAAAAAGGGTCTTACATTGTTGATGAAATCGCACACGAAGGACCGCCGGACAGGCTGACTGTTTCAGCCAGAAGCGCAGATTTTCGGGATGAATTTAACGTTAAACGTGAAGTGTCCTGGCATGATGTGACCGTTGAGCGTGTGGTATCCGCCATCGCTCATCGGTATGGTCTGAAACCGCAAATCAGCGAAATGCTGATGGATATCGAAATCGACCACGCCGACCAGACCGAAGAAAGCGACATGTCCTTCCTTACGCGCATGGCGGAAATGCTGGGCGCAATCACCACGGTAAAAAGCGGCAATCTGTTATTCATCATGCCAGGTGGTGGCGTGAACGCACAGGGCCAGCCGTTGCCCTCGTTCGCCATTACACGCAGCAGTGGCGATCGCCATCAGTTCCGCATTGCTGACCGCGAGGCGTATACAGGTGTACGCGCCTACTGGCTTGATCTTAATTACGGGAAAAAGAAAAAAGTCAGCGTGAAACGCCGCAAACCGCCAAAACCCAAAAAGGAGAAAAGCAGCAGCCGTGAAGGTGATTATATGGAAGGCGCGGAAGGCAATGTGTTTGTGTTACGCAAGACTTATCAGAACGAGCAGGCAGCAAGACGCGCAGCGGCGGCAAAGTGGCAGCAGCTACAACGCGGAGCCGCATCATTCTCCATCATGCTGGCACGCGGACGCGCAGAACTCTACCCCGAAATGCATGGCACGGTAACAGGCTTTAAAAGCGAGATTGATAATCAGGACTGGATTATTGCAAAAGCCGAGCACACCATTGATAACAGCGGCTTTACCACACAGCTTGAGCTTGAGGCAAAAATCCCGGAATGGATAGCAGAAACAGAGTGAGCAACTTAGACATATTAGCTCAGACTTAAACTGGCAAGTTTACAGTATAGAATTAAACATAAACGACGGTCCGCTCCGTGTCAGAAGCGGACTTTGTCATCCCTATGTAAGGTTGATTGCTTAATACGCATTTAATTTAAATTTGTATTTGCCTTCTATGTAATGGATAAATTCAATTATGCTTTTTTCTATCGCATCTAATATATGAATATATCCATCCCGATTTAAGGTCCTATCCAACTCAAAGTGATGAACTATCCCATGTCTATATTGTATGATTTCAGAAATTCGATTCTCAAGAAAATCAACTGATTTTCCAATTCTTTTTTTCTTATAAAGAATCGCTCTCACATCTATATCCAGCCACTCTTTATATGCTTTGTTTAGGTGGGTTAAGTTTTGAAAAGTGTAATTTCTTGCAATAACACTTTCTATTGAAATATTTCCTTTCTCTATCTCAAGCAGAATATCAAAATCAACTTTTTGCTTATACGATGTTCTTTTTGCTATTGCGAAAGGATCGTACTTTATAAGTATTTGAAAAGCTCTAGAGAAAAAATATTCAAACATAGCAACCGCAAAAGGTACTAATCCATTATATATAACTCTACTGGGATCCATACATTGCATGTAATCAAAGTATTCGGATAAGCCGCCATCTTCCGGTAGGTTTAATTTAATAGAAGGTTCAGGTAAGGCATGTTTAACAGCGGAAATCTCATGATGGACATGATTAAATATTGAAGAAATGCCACGACTGATCGGACTACTAGAATCCTTCCATAGAGGAGCGTACCTATTTTTCCCATAATCACCTATAAGTGTTCCACCAAAAAGACTCCGTGCGCCTTTTAGAACATCATTAAGCATTTTTACATCATGCCAACTAGCGCTATATAAATTACGCACATGCAATGCCCATTTATTACCAGATATGTGTAGTTCGTCATTTGAAACAGGATATATATCAGCCGAAACTCCATCTGTAGATTTGAAGTCCGTATCATCAAACCAAGAGTAATTCAACGTTCCTTGGGGCCATTCCCACAAATGTTTACACCTTTTAAAACCTAAATTTTCAAGGTAATTTTTAAGTTCGTTTCTAGTTGCTTTTTTAGGGTACAGCGTTATATCTCTTCCCATGCTTTATTCACCTGATATACAATATTTTAAATTTTAACTATTATGAACGTATGAATTTTCACATTGGATGTATGGAAGTTCAACAACTATTGAAAGTTCAATTTTCACTCTTCGCACAGAGCGAGCTGTTAGTTGGAATTAGGGATCGTACAATCTAGAATAGCGGCAACACCACGTTAAGGGAGGTCGCTATGTTCCGTTGTCCGCTTTGTGGCGCATCTGCCCGTATCCGCACAAGTCGTCCGGAAAATGATTCAAACACCGTGCGGCAAAAGTATTACCAGTGTAACAATCTGGAATGCGGCGTATGCTTCTCAACACTGGAAGCTTTCCATAAATTCACATCGAAACACGCCTCCGGCGTTCACTCTTCAGAAGGTATCCCGTGGCATGAGCTACCAGCTTCACACAGGGGAAACAATCAGATGAGTTTGCCTTTACCTAAGAATTAACAAGCAGAATTGCCGGAGTAACAAAAAAGCGATAGATTACGCGCGGGTGCCTTTCGGCTGATGGTCGGAGGGAATACCCGAAGGCCAGATGTGGAAAGGCCCCGGAAAACACTTTTGTTTAACCGAGGCCCTAACCGTCTACCCTAAGCAAGTGAAAGGTTAGCGCCTCTCCGGAAAAGGAGCAAGTGCTATGTCGCAAAAATCGCTTACAGCCATCACGTTCTGCGTGACGGTAATCCTCATCATCTGGATGTTGCACGGTTCGCTGTGCGAAATACGGATGAGTTTCTGGGGAGCGGAGTTTGCGGCGTTCTTACAGTGTAAGCAGTAAGGAAACCGCGACGGGGGAGTAATCCCCCGTCAATCGGTTGCCAGGGTAAGGTCGATAAGGCACCCTATCTCACGGCTCTAAATGCAAAAATTCCATGAAACTGTGGGATTTTTGCATCACTACTGATACAGATCTGACCTTCTTTATGTCTCACTCTATACCAGCTAATCAATTGACACTTATCAATAAAAAAAAATCTGATAAAATCAAAATGTTTTGTAACAAATATCAACTCGTATTGATCCAAAGGAGGCGGATTACATGGCATTAATCAAATGTCCTGAATGCCAGAAAGAGGTGAGCGATTCAGCATTGTATTGCCCTGCTTGCGGTAAACAAATAAAAAAACTTAAGCGTTCATTTTTTGGAAAGCTCATTAAGTGGATTTTTATATTATTTAATATTTTTATGATCTATACGCTTTTAGTTGGACTGGGAGGCACTAGTGAAATAATAAATAATGCTACATCCGATGCCGAAAAAGCCGGTGCAGTTATTGGTACAGGCTTAGGTTTAATTACCATTGGAAGTTTATGGGTTATTGGCGATATCATTATCGGAATTTTAGTGTTTCTTACTAAACCAAAAGGATAACAAAATGAAAAATATAATTTTTTCTATAGGTGCATCATTTATATCAATTAGTGTACTGCCTGTTCACGCAGCAACTGAACATAATAACTTCAATGCAGTACTCCAGTGCCGAGCAATAGAAAATAATAAAGACAGACTTTCTTGTTACGATAAGTCAATACAACCGACTCGAACGAAAGTTGCTGAAAAATTCGAAAGCAGAGATCAATGCCCTGATGAGAAAGATGATGACAGACGTTTATCTTGTTATGATCGTTTTTTTTCTCCAACATTTACTCCATCTGTAAACTCAAAATCTAAAACGGAAAAGCCAGTAACAACAGAGGCTCAGCAACCAAATCTTTCTGAGATATCTAAATGCCGAGCAGAAAATGATAAAGAAGCCAGACTAAACTGCTACGATAAACTATTCCCACAGGATAAAGCTGTTCAAGCTGAATCAAAATTAGAGAAAGCCACAGATGTAGGAAAATGGCACACATCCATTACTACATCGCCAATTGATGATTCGAAAAATGTAATTTTATCGTTAGAAAGTGATGATTATATCAGAACTCCATTTGGAGAAGCGGTTACTCCTACTCTGTTTATAGCTTGCCGAGAAAAGAAAACCGAAGTATTTCTTAGTTGGGATGTATATTTAGGCCTTGAACAAACCAGCATGCTTTATCGTCTTGATAAACAGAAAGCAGTTGAGCGAAACTGGCTAGTATCTACAGATACAAAGGCTGTTTTTTATAAAGGTAATGACATTGATTTCATCCGAAAACTAGCCAACTCAAACAAAATGTATACAAAAATAACTCCTTATAATGAGAGCCCTGTAAGTGCAACTTTCAATTTAAACGGCCTGTCAAACGCGCTAAAACCACTTCAAGCTGCTTGTAACTGGAAATAGCATAAATCATGTGGCTTAGCCACAATCACAGATAACACAAAGCCCGTGAAAACGGGCTTTGTGTTATCTGTAACTCGAAAATGTGGTCACTACGTGGACACGTGCTGATATAAATCCTTTTATATCAATAAATTAAATCATCATTTTTTTCATCAACAAGGATTTTCACGTTTGTGTTACCTGTATGAGACGAGAGTTAACCGGACAAGTGTGCCATAATCTCGCGGCCAGGCATACTTGCGATGATTTCAGGTATAAGGATACGTAATGATACAACCTATTTCCGGCCCTCCTCCTGGGCAACCACCAGGTCAGGGAGATAACCTGCCGTCTGGCGCGGGCAATCAGCCTTTATCCAGTCAGCAACGTACTTCGCTGGAAAGCTTAATGACGAAAGTGACCTCACTGACGCAACAACAAAGAGCAGAACTGTGGGCGGGTATCAGGCATGATATTGGCCTGTCGGGAGATTCGCCGCTGCTTTCGCGTCACTTTCCCGCCGCTGAGCATAATCTGGCGCAACGTTTGCTGACCGCGCAAAAAAGCCATTCTGCCCGCCAGCTTTTAGCCCAATTGGGTGAGTATTTACGTCTGGGGAATAATCGTCAGGCGGTCACGGATTATATTCGTCATAACTTTGGTCAGACGCCACTGAATCAGCTCTCACCGGAGCAATTAAAAACCATTCTCACCCTGTTGCAGGAAGGGAAGATGGTTATCCCGCAACCGCAGCAGCGCGAGGCGACCGACCGTCCGTTATTACCGGCGGAGCACAATACGCTCAAACAGCTGGTTACCAAACTTGCGGCGGCAACGGGAGAACCCAGCAAGCAGATCTGGCAATCGATGCTGGAACTTTCCGGGGTGAAAGATGGTGAGTTAATTCCAGCGAAACTGTTTAACCATCTGGTGACCTGGCTGCAGGCGCGTCAGACGCTAAGCCAGCAAAATACGCCGACGCTGGAATCACTACAGATGGCGCTGAAACAACCTTTAGATGCCAGTGAACTGGCGGCGTTATCGGCATATATCCAGCAAAAATATGGCCTTTCTGCGCAATCATCGCTTTCTTCAGCCCAGGCTGAGGATATCCTTAATCAGCTTTATCAACGGCGGGTTAAAGGGATTGATCCGCGTGATATGCAACCGCTGCTTAATCCTTTTCCACCGATGATGGACACGTTGCAAAACATGGCAACGCGTCCCGCGCTGTGGATACTATTAGTCGCGATTATCCTGATGCTGGTCTGGCTGGTTCGTTAACCCCGACGAAACGACAGTATCGTGACAATAATTCCCAGCACCGCAGAGATCGCCCCGGCAAGAAATACCGATGAGTAACCAAACGTGGTCGCCAGCATTCCCGCCAGCGGCCCGGAGACGCCGAGGGCGATATCCTGAAACGCGGCGTAACCGCCCAGTGCGGTGCCGCGAACTTGTGAGGGGACGCGTTTAACCACCTCCACGCCCAGCGCAGGAAAGATAAGCGAACATCCGGCTCCAGTTAACGCCGCGCCCGCTAATGCGACCCACGCCCCTGGGGCTTGCCAGAGCAGCAACAAGCCCACCGTTTCTACAAGCAGAGAAACAATCGCCACTTTCACGCCGCCAAAACGGTCCGGCATCCAGCCAAACATTACGCGCATCACGACAAATGCCCCGCCAAACGCGGTAAGAGTAAAGCCCGCCATCGCCCATCCTTTGCTGGCAAAGTAGAGCGAAACGAAAGTTCCGATAACCGCAAAACCAACACCTTGTAGCGCCAGACCTAACCCTGGTTTCCAGATAAGCCCAACAACGCTCCACAGCGATGGACGTTCTCCCGCCAGGGCCGGTACTTTGCGCACTGTGCCGTTACAGGCCCACGCCAGTATGGGTAATGCCATTGTGGTGAGCGCCAGGGCAGCAAAACCGTAATGGCTATGAATCAACAGGCCAAGCGGCGCACCAACAGCGAGGGCACCGTAAATCGCCATTCCGTTCCATGACATCACTTTGCCGGAATGTTTTGGCCCAACGATGCCCAATCCCCAGGTCAGAGCGCCCGTCAGTAACTGGCTTTCACCAAAGCCAAGAATCAAACGTCCGACGACCAACAGAGCAAATTTGAACGGTGCGGAGACGGGCAAAATCGCCGCCAACAGCAGTGCGCCCCCCGCCAGACCACAAGCTAACATCCCCTGAAGCGCCGAACGTTTTGCACCATATTGATCGGCCAGTCGCCCGGCATAGCCACGCGTCAGCACCGTAGCCAAAAACTGAATGCCGACGGCAATCCCGACCATGGTGTTGCCATAGCCCAGCTCATGATGAACAAACAGCGGGATAACCGGCAATGGTAACCCTACGGTCATGTAGGTGAGAAAAACCGCAAAAGCGATGCGGAAAAGCGAAAAATTGGCAGAAGATCGTGTTTCGGTTTGGCTTACAGCAGTCATGCATTACTCCAGAATGCAGCGCAAGGCGAGGAATTTCCCCGTCTCATCTCTCTGGTTTCAGGGTTACGGTACGCGTTGGCAGGATTTAACGCGTACGTCTTTTCAGAAGGAAATCGACAAAGCGGGAAGTTTGCCTGGAACAGGCGGCGATTGTCAATGATGTGAAAAAGGGAACCATCGGGTTCCCTTTTTCTTTAGTGCCGGAGGCGGCACTGGCGCGTATCGTCGGATGCGACGCTGACGCGTCTTATCCGACCTACTCCGAATTAATCTTTCAGCTTACGCATTACCAGCGTGGCGTTGGTGCCACCGAAGCCGAAGCTGTTAGACATAACGGTAGTCAGTTCGCGATCGGTCGTTTCGGTCACAATGTTCAGACCCGCAGCCTGCTCGTCCAGCTCTTCAATGTTGATGCTCGGTGCGATAAAGCCGTGTTCCAGCATCAGCAGAGAGTAGATAGCTTCCTGCACACCCGCAGCGCCCAGAGAGTGACCGGTCATTGCTTTGGTTGCAGAAATTGCCGGGCTCTTATCGCCAAACACTTCACGGATAGCCGCCAGCTCTTTCACGTCGCCAACCGGAGTTGAAGTACCGTGAGAGTTCAGGTAGTCGATTGGCGTATCAACACCGTGCATCGCCATCTGCATGCAGCGAACTGCGCCTTCGCCAGACGGAGCAACCATGTCTGCGCCATCAGACGTTGCGCCGTAACCAACGATTTCAGCATAGATGTGAGCCCCACGCGCCAGCGCGTGTTCCAGCTCTTCAACCACCACCATACCGCCGCCGCCAGCGATAACGAAACCGTCGCGGTGAGCGTCGTAAGTACGGGAGGCTTTTTCCGGGGTGTCGTTGTATTTAGTAGACAGCGCGCCCATCGCGTCGAATTCGCAAGCCATTTCCCAGCACAGCTCTTCGCCGCCGCCAGCAAACACGATGTCCTGTTTGCCCAGTTGGATCTGCTCTACTGCGTTACCGATACAGTGTGCGGAAGTCGCACACGCGGAGCTGATGGAGTAGTTAACGCCGTGAATTTTAAACGGCGTGGCGAGGCAGGCAGAAACGCCAGATGCCATCGCTTTGGTGACCACATACGGGCCAACCGCTTTCAGGCCGCGCGGGCTACGCATAGCGTCAGCGCCGAACACCTGGAAACGCGGGGAACCGCCGCCAGAACCTGCAATCAGGCCAACGCGCGGGTTATTCTGATAAGCTTCCGGGGAGAGGCCAGCATCTGCAATTGCCTGCTCCATAGAAAGGAATGCATAAATGGATGCGTCGCTCATAAAGCGCACAACTTTGCGGTCAATGAGGCCAGTGGTATCCAGTTTTACGTTGCCCCAGACGTGGCTACGCATGCCGGAATCCTTCAGCTCCTGAGAGAAAGTGATCCCTGAACGTCCTTCACGCAGAGATGCCAGGACTTCCTGCTGGTTATTACCGATGCTGGAAACAATGCCCAGGCCAGTAATCACTGCACGTTTCATTCAATACCTCTGTAAGTCGCACATAGAGTAAGTTTCGAATGCACAATAGCGTACACTTGTACGCCGAACAAGTCCGATCAGCCAATTAATAGAGAAATTTGCGCAGCCTGACACACATCGCTAAGATCGAGCCACCGCCTGTAAGACGAGTAACTTACGTGAAACACTACGCCATACAACCTGCCAACCTCGAATTTAATGCTGAGGGTACACCTGTTTCCCGAGATTTTGACGATGTCTATTTTTCCAACGATAACGGACTTGAAGAGACACGCTATGTTTTTCTTGGGGGTAACCAATTAGAGGCACGCTTTCCTGAACATCCGCATCCTCTGTTTGTGGTAGCAGAGAGCGGCTTCGGCACCGGATTAAACTTCCTGACGCTATGGCAGGCATTTGTTCAGTTTCGCGAAGCACATCCGCAAGCGCAATTACAACGCTTACATTTCATCAGTTTTGAGAAATTTCCCCTCACTCGTGCGGATTTAGCCTTAGCGTATCAACACTGGCCGGAACTGGCTCCGTGGGCGGAACAACTTCAGGCGCAGTGGCCAATGCCCTTGCCCGGTTGCCATCGTTTATTGCTCGATGAAGGCCGCGTGACGCTGGATTTATGGTTTGGCGATATTAACGAACTGACCAGCCAACTGGACGATTCGCTAAATCAAAAAGTAGACGCCTGGTTTCTGGACGGCTTTGCGCCAGCGAAAAACCCGGATATGTGGACGCAAAATCTGTTTAACGCCATGGCAAGGCTGGCGCGTCCGGGTGGCACTCTGGCGACATTTACGTCTGCCGGTTTTGTCCGCCGGGGTTTGCAGGAAGCCGGATTCACCATGCAAAAGCGCAAAGGGTTTGGGCGTAAACGGGAAATGCTTTGTGGGGTGATGGAACAGACATTACCCCTCCCCCGCTCCACGCCGTGGTTTAACCGTACGGGTAGTGGCAAACGGGAAGCGGCGATTATTGGCGGTGGTATCGCCAGCGCATTATTGTCGCTGGCGCTATTACGTCGTGGATGGCAGGTTACACTTTATTGTGCGGATGAGGCCCCCGCGCTCGGTGCTTCCGGCAATCGCCAGGGGGCGCTGTATCCGCTCTTAAGTAAACATGATGAAGCACTAAACCGGTTTTTCTCCAATGCGTTTACATTTGCTCGTCGGCTTTACGATTTATTGCCTGTTAAATTTGATCATGACTGGTGCGGCGTCACGCAGTTAGGCTGGGATGAGAAAAGTCAGCACAAAATCGCACAAATGCTGTCGATGGATTTACCCGCAGAACTGGCTGTGGCCGTTGATGCTAAGGCGGTTGAACAAATTACGGGCGTTGCGACAAATTGCAGCGGTATTACTTATCCGCAAGGTGGTTGGCTGTGTCCGGCAGAGCTGACCCGTAATGTGCTGGAGCTGGCACAACAGCAAGGTTTGCAGATTTGTTATCAACATCAGTTAAAGGATTTATCCCGTCAGGATGACTGTTGGTTGTTGAATTTTGCAGGAGATCAGCAAGCAACACACAGTGTAGTGGTACTGGCGAACGGGCATCAAATCAGCCGTTTCAGCCAAACGTCATCTCTGCCAGTATATTCGGTGGCCGGTCAAGTCAGCCATATTCCGACAACGCCGGAACTGGCGGAGCTGAAGCAGGTGCTGTGCTATGACGGTTACCTCACGCCACAAAATCCGACGAATCAACATCATTGTATTGGTGCCAGTTATCATCGCGGCAGCGAAGATACGGCGTACAGTGATGAAGATCAGCAGCAGAATCGCCAGCGGTTGATTGATTGTTTCCCACAGGCGCAGTGGGCAAAAGAGGTTGATGTCAGTGATAAAGACGCTCGCTGCGGTGTGCGTTGTGCCACTCGTGATCATCTGCCAATGGTAGGCAATGTCCCTGATTATGATGCAACGCTCGCAGAATATGCCTCTCTGGCGGAACAGAAAGACAACGCGGTCAGCGCGCCGATTTATGACGATCTTTTTATGCTTGCGGCTTTAGGTTCGCGTGGTTTGTGTTCTGCCCCGCTGTGTGCCGAGATTCTGGCAGCGCAGATGAGCGACGAACCGATTCCGATGGATAGCAATACGCTGGCGGCGTTAAATCCAAATCGGTTATGGGTGCGGAAGTTGTTGAAAGGGAAAGCGGTTAAGGCAGGGTAATCTGCTTTGGCAGCGTTTGTCGGATGCGGCGTGAACGCCTTATCCGACCTACGTGAAACCTGTAGGCCTGATAAGACGCGGTAAGCGTCGCATCAGGCATTATGCACTCAATGTCGGATGCGGCGTGAACGCCTTATCCGACCTACGTGAAACCTGTAGGCCTGATAAGACGCGATAAGCGTCGCATCAGGCATGACGCTCCAGACGCCAACAACTTACTGCTGTGAAGCCTGTTGAAACAGGTTTTCCCACATATCGGTCACCAGCGCCTGGTCTCGCGGCGACAACTCACCGGCACCAATGGCTTTTTCCAGACTCTGGCTAACGGTCGTATGTACCGCCTGGGCGGAGTGGTCATCACCACTTTCCAGTTCTGCGATGGCTAATGTCAGGTGGCCACGCAAATACCCACTGGCAAACAACTCATCATCACTGGCATGGTCAACCATACCGTCGATTAATGCCAGAATGCGTGATTCAAACTCCGCGATCATCTTCTTTCCTCATTGTAAAACGTGGCGCAGGCTTCAGTTGAGCGCTTCCGGCCACGGGAACTGTTCCGCCGTAAGTTCCGGCGTGTGATAATAATTTTGTAGTGCTTTAATGAAGCGTGCCGGACGCTCGGGAATACCGTTTGCCAGATAATCCATCACCTGTGCATGTACCCGCCGTTGAAATACCACGCGGTCCGGTTCGAAATCCCCTTCCAGATTGTCGCAACTGACATTAAACGGATATCCCGCCGCCACACAGAACAACCAGTCCAGCGCCTGCGGCTTCACTTCAACATCTTCAAACTGGCCTTGCGTTTTGGCATCGCGTCCGTCGGGACAATACCAGTAGCCGAAATCAACCAGTCCACGGCGCGCTTTCCCGGCAATACACCAGTGCGAAATCTCATGAATTGCGCTGGCATAAAAGCCGTGAGCAAAGACGATTCGGTTATACGGTACTTCCGCATCAGCAGGAAGATAGATCGGTTCGTCGTCGCCTTTAATCAGACGGGTATTAAATTCATCGGCAAAGCAGCTATTAAAAATTTCAATCAACTGCTCATAGTGGTGTGTACTATTCATTAGTTCATCCCCAACCAGTGGAGGATCTCCTGTCCGTGGCTATCATAAAGTAATTTGGCACTCATCACCGCCGAGACGATAACAATCATCGGGCGAATCAGCTTTTGTCCTTTACTCAACACCAGTCTTGACCCCATGCGCGCGCCGAGGAACTGCCCCACCAGCATCACAAATCCTGTCGCCCAAATCACTTTGCCGCCGAGAATAAACAGCAGTAAACCGCCGATGTTTGACGTTGCGTTGAGTAATTTGGCGTGGGCAGTGGCTTTGGCGAGGTTAAAGCCGCACAGCGTAACGAAGGCTAACGCGTAAAACGATCCGGCAGCCGGGCCAAAGAATCCATCGTAAAAACCAACGCAGCCCCCTGCTACCAGCGCAAATGGCAGTCCATACATCCGACGCTGGCGATCTTCTTCTCCCAGTTTGGGCATCAGTAAGAAATAAAGACCAATACAAATCACCAGAATGGGCAAAATCTGCCGCAAGACATCAGCCTGAACGTACTGCACCAGCAAAGCGCCGCTCATTGAACCGATAAAGGTCATGGCGATATTAAGTTTCTGATCGCTTAAGCTAACCACTTTGCGGCGAATAAAGTAGATAGTGGCAGAAATAGAGCCACCGCAGGCTTGCAGTTTATTGGTTGCCAGCGCGTTAGCCGGAGACATCCCCGCCGCCATTAATGCCGGAATGGTGAGTAGCCCACCGCCCCCGGCAATAGAGTCGATAAATCCCGCCAGTATGGCGACAAAAAAGAGGAGTCCCAGTAATAGCGGGGAAACCATGAACAGGCTATTAAACGTTTCCATTAGATCACGTGCTCATCCAGTAGCGCCTGGCAGGAAGGCGGCAACGGAGGCGGTGTCTTCTTCTCAGGCTTTGTTGTTCCCGGTTTTGGAGGTTCAAACCAGCTTTGCAGTTCTGCCCCGCAACCATCGCCCGGTGGCGGTAAAGGTTGATCTTCACACTCCAGACTATCGGCAGGACAACGTAATCGTACATGCATATGGGCGCGATGCTGGAACCAGGGTCGCACTTTGCGCAACCAGTCGCGATCGGTGCCCGCATCAAGGCAAAGTTGTTGTTTAATCGCCGGATTAACAAAAATACGCGTGACGTCTTTGTCCTGCGCGGCGAGTTTAATCAAGCTGAAAATTTCGGGCTTCCACAGCGCGGGGACAACGTGTTTACCGTCGCGGGAAACCAAATCTAATGCTTGCGGGCGCAAGAGTTGCGCGGAGGTCCAGCGTTTTTTCGGCAGTTGCAGGAAGATGTCCACATCCAGTCCGGTCTGATGACTGGCGTGACCGCCATTGAAACGCCCACCAGCAGGCATTCCCATATCGCCAATCAGCACCGTGCCCATACCCAGATTGCTCACCTGGCTACTCAGACGCTGGATAAACATCACCAGATCCGGATGCCCGAAATAGCGACGCTGATCGGTACGCATGACCTGATAATGTTCGGACTGTATCGGCAGCGTGTCAGCGCCGACGATACAACCATTGGAAAAACTGCCTATCGATTGTGCGCTACCCGGCACAGGTTGGGTTATTTTTTGCCACGGCGTCGCTGCCAGGCTGGCGCTGCTGGCAAGCAGGGCCAGCAGCGCAATCGCAGTTTTGTTCATTTTTACCAGCGTGGAATATCAGTCTTCACATCAGCATTTTGCGCCCGTTGCCGTAACAGGTGATCCATTAAAACGATCGCCAGCATCGCTTCCGCGATCGGTACCGCGCGGATCCCAACACAAGGATCGTGACGGCCTTTGGTGATCATCTCAACTTCTTCGCCAAAGCGGTTAATGGTGCGCCCAGGCACAGTAATGCTGGAGGTTGGTTTCAGCGCCATATGGGCGATAATTTGCTGCCCGCTGCTGATGCCGCCGAGAATACCGCCCGCATGGTTGCTCTGGAAACCGTCTTTGGTGATTTCGTCACGGTTCTGGCTGCCACGCAGCGCTACCACGTCAAAACCATCACCAATTTCCACACCTTTCACCGCGTTAATGCTCATTAGCGCATGGGCGATATCAGCATCAAGGCGATCAAAGACCGGCTCGCCAAGTCCGGCGGGTACGCCACTGGCAACAACGGTGACTTTCGCGCCAATAGAGTCGCCCTCTTTTTTCAGCGCGCGCATCAGTTCATCTAAGGCTTCGATTTTGTCCGGATCCGGGCAGAAGAATGGATTTTGCTCGACCTGAGACCAGTCTTTGATTTCCAGCGGAATGTCGCCCATTTGGGTCAGGCAGCCGCGAATTTCTATACCAAATTTCTCAGCGAGATATTTTTTGGCAATCGCCCCTGCTGCAACGCGCATGGCAGTTTCGCGAGCGGAGGAACGTCCGCCGCCGCGATAATCGCGCAGGCCGTATTTTTGTTCGTAGGTGTAATCGGCATGGCCTGGACGGAAAACGTCTTTAATTGCGCTGTAATCCTGAGAACGCTGGTCAGTGTTTTCGATCAACAAACCAATGCTGGTGCCGGTAGTAACGCCTTCAAAAACACCGGAGAGAATTTTGACCTGATCCGGTTCACGACGCTGGGTGGTATAGCGCGATGTCCCAGGGCGACGACGGTCGAGATCGTGTTGCAGGTCCGCTTCCGTCAGCGAAATACCCGGCGGAACACCATCGACGATGCAGCCGAGCGCCAGCCCGTGCGATTCGCCGAAGGTGGTTACGCGAAAGAGTTGTCCAATTGTGTTTCCAGCCATCACGGCTCCGTTATTGTTGTGTTTGCGTGTTTACTTAATCTTTATAAATCGCGAAATGTTCTCGTGCAGCAATAAGCTGCTCTTTGGTGAGCATAAACACACCATCACCGCCGTTATCAAACTCCAGCCAGGTGAACGGAACATCCGGATATTGTTCCATAAGATGTACCATGCTGTTGCCGACTTCACAAATCAGCACGCCATCATCAGCAAGGTAATCTGCCGCATTACCGAGAATACGACGCGTCAGTTTCAGGCCGTCAGTACCAGATGCCAGACCCAGTTCCGGCTCGTGACGGTATTCATTTGGCAGGTCGGACATATCTTCCGCATCAACGTACGGCGGGTTAGTGACGATCAGGTCGTATTGCACTTTCGGCAAGTCCCGGAACAAATCGGAACGAATCGGAATGACGTTGTGGATCAGACCATGTTCTTCGATGTTCTGTTCAGCAACCGCCAGCGCGTCAGGAGAGATGTCTACCGCGTCGACTTCTGCTTCCGGGAAGGCATAAGCGCAGGCAATCGCAATACAGCCGCTTCCGGTGCACATATCTAAAATGTGCTGCGGTTGCTTGCTGATGAGTCCGGCAAATTTATTGTTGATCAGTTCACCAATCGGCGAGCGCGGCACCAGCACACGTTCATCAACGTAAAATTCATGACCGCAGAACCAGGCTTTGTTGGTCAGGTAGGCCACCGGAATGCGTTCGTTGACGCGGCGGATCACGCGCTCAACAATACGATGTTTTTCGCTGGAAGTCAGACGCGCGGTGCGCATATCTTCCGGAATATCCAGCGGCAGGTAGAGCGATGGCAGCACCAGTTGTACGGCTTCATCCCACGGGTTATCGGTGCCGTGGCCGTACCAGATATTTGCCGCGCTGAAGCGGCTCACCGACCAGCGCAACATGTCCTGAATGGTTTGCAGCTCATTTACTGCTTCATCAACGAAAATTTTATCCACGTATTCCTCCAGGGCATGGTCGCATTAATTTCGGCGGCTAGTTTGCCATGAAGATGACGATAAATCAGCATTCACGCGCGGTGAGTGAGGAAAAATACGTTTAAAACGATCGATTAGACGACGAGTCGGGTAAACTGTAGGAAAATTAGAAATGAGAGATGTAAATGAAAAAGAAATCATCACTTAGCGAGGAGGACCAGGCGCTGTTCCGCCAGTTGATGGCGGGGACCCGCCAGATAAAGCAGGACACCATCGTCCATCGGCCGCTACGTAAAAAAATTAGCGAAGTACCGGTCAAGCGGTTAATTCAGGAACAGGCCGATGCCAGCCATTATTTCTCCGATGAGTTTCAACCGTTATTGAATACCGAAGGTCCGGTGAAATATGTCCGTCCGGATGTCAGCCACTTTGAAGCGAAGAAACTGCGCCGCGGCGATTATTCGCCGGAATTGTTTTTGGATTTACACGGTTTGACGCAGTTGCAAGCTAAGCAGGAACTTGGGGCTCTGATTGCCGCCTGCCGTCGTGAACATGTGTTTTGCGCCTGCGTGATGCATGGTCATGGTAAGCATATTTTGAAGCAGCAAACGCCGCTGTGGCTGGCGCAACATCCCCATGTGATGGCGTTTCACCAGGCACCGAAAGAGTACGGCGGTGATGCAGCTTTATTAGTGTTGATTGAAGTGGAAGAGTGGTTGCCGCCTGAGTTGCCCTGACATCATTATCAACATGCACTTTCACCGACCAGCTGACTGGTCGGTGAAAGATTAACATTACAATTCGTTCAGTACATACTGGAAACGGCACGTAGAATCAATCGGTTGCCGACTACTGGTATTCACCTTCACCACAATGTCGTGGAGTTTTCTATCCGTTAACGGTTTACGTGTCGGTGTGACTGTCACCTTTGCATTATTGCAACCATAAGAGGTAAACGTTAATAAATCTGAAACTGCACGACAGTACGCTCCTCTGGAATCAAAATTACTGCCATCGCAGAGATTGCCACTTTCCATCAGATAGGTCGAAAGCGTTGTTGTGATGGTTGAACCATTGGATTGTAATTGCAACGTTTTAGTATGGCTAACATAATTATCACTCCAGGATATATCATAGGAAGATACCGGAATTGACGGGCAAATAGTATTATGCTCTGTTGGACTTGTATATGCACTAAATCCATTGGCCTGAGAAACTGAATAAAAAGAAGCAATCCATGGGCAGCCATAATCATCAGATGATACCGTGATATTAAAAGTCATAAATCCACATTTATATATGGACGTATCGATACCCGGACAATTTGAGGTGGCTGTATTGCCAAAATCTGTAAGCACTAACTTTGGTGCAGGACCCGTTCCTGTCCAGGATATTAATTGAAGAGTATCGCCTCTTCTTGCGCCTGAATTGTATTGACCATAGGCTACTTCTTCTGGCGTTAATACTGTGACATTAAAACGGATACTCCCCTGCATAGAGATATTATTAATTGCATAATAGATTTCCGCACCAGGGAAGCTTGCGTTTAGGAGCTTATCACCCGCATAACTCTTTGGGGTTCCTAAACTGAGAGCAAGTAATACCAGACTTGCGAAACAAATCATCCATTTTTTCATATTATATATACTCAAAAGTTGCCGTCAGGTTGGCGGTAAATTCGCCCATCGTCACTTCCCGACCGCTTTTCGCCTGTAACCAGGCCCTGAAATTAATGTCATTGCTGCCATCGCTAAGCGTGAATTTCGCCCCGGTTGGGTCGTTAATCGCCACCCGTACACCGTCCGTCGTTTCCATCCCAATCCCGACGCCCTGCGCGGTTGATGTGGTATCCAGCGCCAGGAAACCAGGCTGTTCACTGTCTTCCGTACCGGTAAGAGTCACCTGGACCTGATAACTCGCAGGCCCCTTACAATCTTTCAGCTTAAACACCACCGGAACGTGCGCAGACTCCCCCACGACCATAAGATCCCGACGACTGATAGTCGGAAAATGGACTTCGGCCAGATTTCCGCTCTCAACCACCAGCGTACAAGAGCGGCTAATTAAATTGCCGTAAAAATGCAGGTTGTTGTCCACGGCCAGGGCACGCGTGCTGCCGATCAACAGCAGGCCCGCTAACAGCCCATAGCCGAGCGAATAAATACGTTCTGTCTTCATTGATAATCCACCCGCAATGTTGCATAGGCTGAAAACGTGGTATCACTCAGCACCGCATCGGCTGACTTCACTGGCACGGCTTCCAGCTTCGGCTTTTGGGTAAAATCGGTGGCGTTAATAGTAAGCGGAGTATTCAGCTTAAAAGGCTGACCATCGTGCTGAAGTTCAATACCAAAGCCGGGAACGTCTGTTTCGATAGCCGAGTCATTGTAGGCGGTCTGCGTACCCGTCCAGGTGAGTGTCATATTCCACTCGGGATCGCGCGTGTCAGATTCACAGCTCAGGCCATATACCACTTCCTTGCGACCATAGTCTCCGTTGATACTGTCGATGATGAGATCGCGAAATTCCACTTCGAGGGTCTTTCCATCGCTGATAGCACAGGCAGGCGGTGCCACCAGCGTACCGTGGAAGGTGATGTCATCGTCAGACGCCAGCGCAACGCCACCGCAAGTGCAGAGTAAAAGTAACAAGCGTTTTTTCATTGGTAATCCACCACCATCGTCATACTGGCGTTAAATTCCGCTGGCGTAAGCTGCACTCCGCTCTGTTTTACCGGCACCGCTGTGAGGTTGGGCAACTGGTTAACATTAAAATCAGACCAGTTACCTTCACCCACTCTGAACAGGGAGTTATCGTCACCATTTTCAATGCGAATACCCAGGCCGGGTATTTCCGTCGCAATAACAGTTTCCCCGTTAATCACGGTGGTAGGGCCTTTAAGCTGCATCCGCAGATCATCAAGGCCCACCGCCCTGTTATCACAGTTCAGGGTATAAAGCGGCTGCGTGGTGCGGTAATTCGTGCCATTGATTTTGCTAATGTATACTTCGCCAAATTGCACATTGCTCCCCTTTACGGAACAGGGCGGTGGCCCATCCACCAAAACGCGCAAAGACAATGACACCTGTTTACTTTGCCCTGCGACGGCAAGGTTCCCCATCAGCCAACCGCTCAGGAGAAAAATGCCCGTTCCCACCAGAAACGTGTATTTCATAAGACTCTCCCGGCATCAGCCTTTGCGGCTTTGCTCTGCATCCACCTGGCAATTATTGCCAGTGCATTTAAAGTTCAGCGACAATCGCGCACCGTAGTCGTTGACGTAAGTCAGCACCGGCACAGTATCCATCTTTACATTCAACGGTGCGGACGATTTCGGCGGCATGACCAGCGGCGTAAACCCGGCTGCCGGATTACCATTTTTCTGTGTGCTGGCATTGCTGATAATCACGTAATAGGGCGTGGGGTTATTGACGGTGAACGCCTGACCATTGCGGGTTAACGTCACCTTGTGCTGCCACGGGTCTCTCATGTTAATTTTTGCCAGTGCCTTTGGTCGCCAGAACAATTTGATACGCGTTTGCAGGGCAATTTGCAGCGTATTAGGTTTGTTCGATTTTGGCGGGATTTCACGCACGTTAAAGTAGAACATGCTCTCACGATCGGCGGGTAACTTGTTGATATCCGGCATTCCCTGGACTTTTACCTGCCCATTCATCATCGCATCAATACGCTGTACCGGCGGCAGTACCGTAAGTGGCGAGCTGATTTTGTTGCCCTTTTCGTCCTCCATCCAGCTTTGTGCCAGGTAGGGCTGCTTCGGGTCGTTATTGCGCAACGTGACGCTAATAGATTTGTCGCCTTCATTGAAGACCAGGCGTGTACGGTCGGGCGTCACCGATGCGTGGGTGGTAAAACTGGCGGCCGCCACCAGCAGCGCCAACGCAGGGGCAGCGCGTGTTGCAGAGCGAGTCAATGTATACATGGATCAATCCTTAATCACGTTATTGGTTTGCTGAAATAGCCATAGGTTCCGCACCAGGTGTGATCTGCTGCGTCTGTTCCTGAATCATCGGTTTAACCTCTGCCGGAGCCGCAGGCATCACCGTGCCTTGTTGCTTGCACGGCAGTAACAGGCCGTTGAACAGGTCGGCGGGCAGCGGGTCTGGCAGTGAGATCTCACAGTGGGGTTCGCCATTCCATGAGACACGCATGTGTTCGCCCGCTTTTACTCCAGCCAGATAGACGTTGCCGTCATCATCAACCAGGCCGACCTGCTGGTCATGTTCGTTTCTCACTTCCGCACCAAATGGCGGGTAACTGCCATCACTCATGCGCAGGACAGCCATCGCCTTTTGCCCACTGATGACCGCAAATTGACGATAGCCAATAGCGCCTTCGGTAAGCGTCGCCTGCACGACAGACTGCGTGGCTTCGGCGTTTTCTGGCAGTCTGGTCAGGTCAATCGTGGCCTGGTTACGGTAGTAGTTATTGACGTCGGCAACGACGGCTTTGCCAAACATATTGGTGTACACCGCTGCACCATTTCCTTCGACCGGTACGTCCGCGACACCGTCAGCGTCAATCAGTAATCGCGTACCGCCCATATTTTGAGTACGGTGCAACGCGCCACCGTGAGCCGTGAGCGTAGCGCCGCCCTGTAGCGACAACCCGGCAGAGGTGTACTGCCCTTCATGGTAGTTGGCATTGAGATCCACATGGGCCATTGAGCCGTCACGGCTGTAATAACCATCCACGCTGGAGTGATTTTCACTGTTGCCCACGTTTATCTGATAATGACTGGCGTCATCGATACGACTGAAATACCCTACCTGGCTGCTGTCTGAACCGCTGCCGTAGTTGCCGTTGTAACTCACAACGCTGCTATCGCCCCACGGCATACTTAAGGAGATGTAGACGCCTTTGTCAGCGCTATCGTCATACTCGTAGCGATAACCGGTCAGAGAGATACTCATGTTCCGAATGCCGCCCATATTGAAATAGTGGGAGAGCATTACGTTGTAGTTGGTCTGTTCCTCACGATCCCAGTAGGTGTGGCGCGTATAGTTCAGGTAAACAGAAACACCGGCATCCCTGAAGTTCTGGTTATAGGTGGCGGTGTACATCTCTTTATCATTGCCAGAGCGAACCATTGCGCTGTCATTTGCGTCCAGATACTCGCTCATGGTCATATAGTTCTCTTCCGAGAAGCGGTATCCGGCGAAGGTGACGCGGCTGTTGAGTTCATCAAAGTCTTTGGAGTAACTGACTCTGAAAGAGTTACCGTCGAGCGTGCTTTTTCCGTAAGCGGTCGAATCGTCAAGTCGGGTATGCGAGTGGGTGATATCAAAGGCCATCGCACCGAAAACGGAAAGATCGCGACCAATCCCAAGCGCGGCTGACTGGTAATTTTCATCGCCAAGCGCCCCGCCATACAGTGACCAGCCGTTTGCTATCCCCCAGGACGCTTCGCCACCGGAAAAGAACCCGCCTTGCACATGGTGCCCCCACTCCTGTGGTCGCCCCATCATAATTTTGTAGCGCACCTGGCCCGGGCGAGTCAGGAACGGCATGGAGGCAGTGCTGATGTCATACTCCTGCACCTGACCGTTCACCTCTTCAATGCGCACATGTAGCGTACCAGAGCTAAAATCGGCGAGATCCTGGATACGGAATGGCCCGGCTGGCACCTGGGTTTCATAGATTACGCGCCCGGCCTGGCTAACGGTGACTTTCGCCGCCGTATGGGCCACGCCGGAAATATCCGGGGCATAGCCGCGCAGGTTCGGCGGCAGCATTTGATCGTCAGTACTGATACTACCGCCGATGTAGTTAAAGCCATCGAAAATATCGGAATCGAGGTAATCTTCACCGAGTGCCAGTTTGGCTTTCAGGCTCGGTAACGCGCGCCAGGCATAGTAACGGCTCCAGTCCCAGTTTCTTTCGGTGCTGTCTTCCGTCTCTTCATCATTACTGCGGGTATGCTGATAATCGCTCTGCCAGTCGGCTCGCAAGCGCCACGGCCCGAGGTTAACGCCAACCGTACCGTTGCCACTGATATCGTTGCTGTCATCACCGCCATTTTCTTCGTGTCGGGTTTGGGCGTTGATGCTGTAATCGGCAATTAAACCTGAGATGCCATCATCCCAGCGCGAGGGAGGGTCCCAGTCGACATCGCTGTATTCAAGATAAGCCTGCGGCAAACTGATAAGGAGTGCGGACTGGCTTAAGTCAGCGCGCATTTCCAGACCGTCAAATTGGCCTGGCTTGAGGCATTTACCGTCGTGAACCCATTGCAAATTTTTCGCAATGTCTTCTTTGAAACCAAGCAGTGCCACCAGGTCTGGCGACAGGCAGGCGTAAGTCTTATTGGCATCATTTTCTGTTGCATACCAGTAAATATCATATTCACCGGGTAATGGCTGTTTATTCACCTCAACCTGTAAACTGTATTTACCCGGTTCAACATAACCCTGGCTTGAAAAGCGTTTTAAATCGATTTTCGTGTCGCCTTTTAATTCCAGAAAACGGGAATCAAACTGAATATCTTCATCAGCCCAGGCATTGATATGGCATCCAGAGATGGCCACGGCAACGCACCAGGGAAGCGCCCGTAAGCGGAAAAGGGAATGGTCAGGCATACACGTATTCATCCGTGATTATTATAATAAGTCCAAAAACTCGCCAAAATCCCCCATAGCGAGATGCTATGGGGGTGAATTACCTTAGAGATAGGTAATCTGGAAAGTGGTATTCGCTTCAAAACCACCCAGGTCAGGCGTACCCGTCGCACCGACTAACCAGGCTTTGAAGTTCAGAGTCTGTTTAGGTTTGCCTTTATTGGTTGCTGAGTCATTTACGATCGCCTGTTTAATGCCAGCACCGCTTTTATAGGAAGTACCTTGCTTATCACCAATCGCCAGGCTTACATTGTTAAACGCAGCACCTGTATCGGTATTAAAAATGGTGTAGTAATTCTCGTTTCCCGTAGAAACGTTACCGGTGAACGTCGTTTCCATGTTCGTTTGGGTATCAAATACGCAGTCCTGCAAACGAATCTGAAAATCTTTCGGCGTGGTGGTCCCGTTGTTTTTCAGTACTTCGGCACCGATGTTACCTAAATCCACTTCCAGTTTGTGATCGTCTGGAACGATAGAGCACGGGGAGTCTTCAATGGTGCCGTAGAAACGTGCAGTACCGTTGTTGCCTGCAGCAAATGCTGACGCGGAGACAACTGCGCCCATCACCATTGCGGCAGCAATGGCTGTTTTGGCAAACTTACTCATTATTTGTCCTTAAATCATTAAAATGTATAATACAAGCAACTGACATAATATTATTGTATATATTATGTCTGACGCTTTTAGTTAACCATTGAACATCATATGTCCCAAATAATCATAGAATGTAAACAGATATTCTCTGGTGTGTCGTTATGTTGGTCTTATCTTTAAGAACAATCAATGTAGTAATGCTTAAACACTTATGTAGATTTAATTAATCAATACACAACCAGAATATCCCTCTCGATTTTCAATAAAAATACATGCGTGCCATCAAAAAAAAGAAAAATTTCATAACCAACATGAATGAATTGGATATAAAAACCACTAAAAGAATTTATAATGATTTTGCATTTATTTATTGCTAAGATTCATTCTTGATTAAATTAATTAATTTATATTCAAGATACAAAACCATTATTCCACTGTGTTATTA
>NZ_PTRX01000042.1:0-28103 GCF_002966045.1 Escherichia sp. MOD1-EC5189
TGTCGTCGCGGCTTCGAAATGGACTTTGCTGAACTGTTGCTGGAAGACTACAAAGCCTCCCTGAAATATCTCAGCGATCACCCGAAACTGCAGGGTATTGCCCAGCAGAACAGCTTTAAACATACCTGATAATATAACGTTGTAAAAACCGAATGCCCAACCTTTAAAAAACAGTTGGGCATTCGGTTGCTTATTAATAGCAATAATATATTGGCTGTCTATTCATCGTGTTGATAAGATATATGTTATATGAATGTTTATTCAATGTAACTGATATTCTTAATGTCACCGCAAGGGATTATTTGCTTACTATTAATTTCACTGCGTTCTTAAGCACGCCTTTTGTATTATAAATCCAGTCATCCTGCCGTAGATTATCATCCTGTTTTCCCGCTTCGTTTAAATTTATTTATCAATCAATTTGACTTAAGAGGGCGGCGTGCTACATTAATAAACAGTAATATGTTTATGTAATATTAAGCCGACTATGCAATCACTACATGGTAATTGTCTAATTGCGTACGCAAGACATAAATATATTCTCACCATGGTTAATGGTGAATATCGCTATTTTAATGGCGGTGAACTGGTTTTTGCGGATGCAAGTCAAATTCAAGTGGATAAGTGTGTCGAGAATTTTGTATTAGTTTCAAGGGACACGCTTTCATTATTTCTCCCGATGCTCAAGGAGGAGGCATTAAATCTTCATGCACATAAAAAAGTTCCTTCGTTACTCGTTCATCACTGTACCAGAGATATTCCTGTTTTTCAGGAGGTTGCGCAACTATCGCAGAATAAGAATCTGCGCTATGCAGAAATGCTCCGTAAAAGAGCATTAATCTTTGCGTTGTTATCTGTTTTCCTGGAGGACGAGCAGTTTATACCGCTGCTTCTGAACGTTTTGCAACCGAACATGCGAACACGAGTTTGTACGGTCATCAATAATAATATCGCCCATGAGTGGACATTAGCCCAAATCGCCAGCGAGCTGTTGATGAGTTCAAGCCTGTTAAAGAAAAAATTGCGCGAAGAAGGTACGTCATATTCACAGTTGCTTACTGAGTGTAGAATGCAACGTGCTTTACAACTTATTGTTATACATGGGTTTTCAATTAAAAGAGTCGCAGTGTCCTGTGGATATCACAGCGTGTCGTATTTCATTTACGTTTTTCGAAATTATTATGGGATGACGCCCACAGAGTATCAGGAGCGATCGGCACAAGAATTGCCGAACCGTGACTCGGTGGCAAGTATTGTTGCACAAGGGAATTTTTACGGCACTGACCGTTCTGCGGAAGGAATAAGATTATAGAGTTTTACTCAGACATAAAAAAAACCCGGCATAGGGGACCGGGAAGAGGATAGTCTGCCGTCTCCAGACTAATAAACCGTTATAACACTCCCTGTTGGCACGGGAAACTTTGTGCTCTCAGTAAGTTAAATATAACTTTTACTGGAAATAAGATCAGCCATTTTTTTATAAACATAAGCTATACGCTGTGTGAAAATATATTGGTGTTGCATTTACTTATTATCAATTAACTGTTATGCAAAACTACTTTGTGGATAAATTTTGGTCCTACCAAATATGGCAGTTTTTGCACTAAGAAACAGTCTGGCGTCATTTCATTAGTATACTGAAATTGAAATAATCGCAGTAATGAAATATAAGGGATAGTCATGACTCATGTCTGCTCGGTGATCCTCGTTCGTCGTTCATTGGATATTCATCATGAACAGCAAAAAATATCGTTGCACAACGAAAGTATTCTACTGCTGGATAAAAATTTGGCAGATGATTTTGCGTTTTGTTCACCGGATACGCGACGGCTGGATATCGATGAGCTGACAATTTGCCATTACTTACAAAATATTCGTCAGCTACCGCGCAATTTAGGGTTACATAGCAAAGACCGTTTGTTAATTAACCAGTCCCCCCCCATGCCTCTGGTGACGGCGATTTTTGATAGTTTCAATGAATCCGGGGTAAATTCGCCGATAATGAGCAAGATGCTTTACCTTTCCTGTTTATCAATGTTTTCTCATAAGAAAGAACTTATCCCCTTACTTTTCAATAGTATCAGTACTGTTTCAGGAAAAGTTGAACGCCTTATTAGCTTTGATATCGCTAAACGTTGGTATCTGCGCGATATCGCGGAAAGAATGTATACCAGCGAGAGTCTCATCAAAAAAAAGTTGCAGGATGAAAATACCTGTTTCAGTAAAATATTACTCGCCTCCAGGATGTCGATGGCCAGACGATTACTCGAGTTACGTCAAATTCCTCTACATACTATTGCGGAAAAATGTGGGTATAGCAGTACGTCGTACTTTATAAACACATTTCGACAATATTATGGTGTAACGCCACATCAGTTTGCGCAACATTCGCCAGGCACCTTTTCCTGACATATTTCGCATTTGAATATTGGTCAGGATCTCACACGTGCTTCATGTGAAACTCTTCCCTGATGATTTCTGCCAAGCTACCGGCAAGATCTCTTTCGCAGTATGCCAGGCGGTATAGGTATTTTCAGGAGGAAAAGACTCGGCATGTTTGGGATTATTAAGCTGACAATTCATACGATTACGGGAATGTGGGTCAGTATTGTGCTGTTCAAATTGATGACGAATGGCTGGAGTGGTTTTTACTTTCAGTGCTGTGTACTAAGCCTGGTATTCCTGACGGTTAGCTGGTTGTTGAGTGGTGAATGGTTAGCAGGAAAGAGTAAGGCTGAACCCTCACGTTCAACCTTACTCTCATTTACACGTTACGCTTTTTTAAAGCGGGCAAAGAGATGTTCCACTACAACGAAAAAGACTGGAACGAAGTAAATGGCCAGCACTGTTGCGGCAAACATCCCGCCCATCACGCCGGTACCTACCGCGTTTTGCGCGCCGGAACCGGCACCATGACTGATTACCAGCGGCAGCACGCCGAGAATAAAGGCCAGAGAGGTCATCAGGATTGGGCGTAAACGCATTCGCGCCGCTTCGATGATCGCTTCTATCGGCGTTTTCCCTTCTTTCTGCATCATCTCAACGGCAAATTCGACGATCAGGATGGCGTTCTTGGCGGAAAGCCCGATGGTAGTCAGCAAACCAACCTGGAAGTAGACGTCATTACTTAAGCCGCGCAGATCGGTGGCCAGTAATGCGCCAACGACACCTAACGGTACAACCAACATCACCGAGAACGGAATTGACCAGCTCTCATAAAGTGCGGCAAGGGCGAGGAACACCACGACCAGTGAAATGGCATACAGCGCGGGAGCCTGATTTGAGGATAACGCTTCCTGATACGACAGTCCGGTCCATGAGTAGCCGACGCCTGCCGGAAGTTTAGCGACCAGGTCTGCCATAAATTTCATGGCGTCACCGGTACTTTTCCCGGCCGCCGCTTCACCTAAAATCTCCATTGACGGGATGCCGTTGTAGCGTTCCAGTCGCGGTGAACCATAGGTCCATTCGGTAGACGAGTAGGCAGAAAGCGGTGCCATCGTGCCAGAGGCGTTGCGTACATACCATTGGTTGATGTTATCCGGCAACATACGGAACGGCGTGCCTGCCTGGACATACACTTTTTTCACCCGCCCCTGGTTGAGGAAGTCGTTCACGTAGCTGCTGCCGAAGGCGGTGGAAATTGTCTGGTTGATATCAGACAGCGCCACGCCCATCGCTTCAGCTTTCGCAGCGTTGACGTTGACTTTGAACATCGGCGTATCTTCCAGGCCGTTCGGGCGAACCCCGGTGACCTGATTCGGTGATTGCGCTGCCAGTGATAACAGCTCGTTTCGCGCCTGGGTTAGTTTTTCGTGCCCCAGGTTACCGTTGTCCAGCAGTTCCATATCAAAACCTGACGCGGTACCCAGTTCAGCCACCGCGGGTAAGTTGAACGGGAAGACGACGGCTTTATTGATACTGCTTAACGCAATCATTGCCCGCTGAATGATCGCGGTAACCGAGTTTTCCTCACCGACACGTTCAGACCACGGTTTGAGGCTGATAAACGCCAGACCGTTGTTTTGCCCCTGGCCACTGAAGCCAAAGCCGCCAACGGTAAACACCGACTGAACATTATCTTTCTCTTTTGTCAGATAATAATCAGTCACCTGTTGCAGCACTTTCGTGGTGTTAACCATGGTTGCACCGGAAGGTAACTGCGCGGTGGTCATAAATACCCCCTGATCCTCTTCTGGTAAGAAAGAGGTCGGCGTACGCAGGAACAGCACTGCCATCCCGGCGCAAATCAGCAGGTAGACCACCATGTAGCGACCGGTACAACGCAACAGCGAGCGGGTGCTATCGGTATAGTGATGAGTCGATTTTTCAAACAGCGTGTTGAAGCGTGCGAACAGGGCGTTAGGTTTGTGATCGCCTTCCGGCGCGGCTTTCAGAATGGTGGCGCACAGGGCAGGGGTCAGGCTCATTGCGACAAATACTGAAAGCAGCATGGAGGAGATCAGCGTGATGGAGAACTGTCGGTAGATCTCCCCGGTTGCACCGCTCATAAAGGCCATCGGCATAAACACTGCGGAAAGAACAACGGCAATCCCGACCAGAGCGCGTTGGATTTGCCCCATGGATTTATGCGTTGCTTCCTTCGGCGGCAGTTTATCCTCCGCTATCACGCGCTCGACGTTTTCTACCACCACGATGGCGTCATCCACCAACAACCCTATCGCCAGCACCATCCCGAACATGGTGAGGGTGTTGATGGTGAAACCGACCGCCGACAAGATCGCAAACGTCCCGAGAATAACCACCGGTACGGCAATCGTCGGGATGATTGTGGCGCGGAAATTCTGCAAAAACAGATACATGACCAGGAAGACGAGGATGATAGCCTCAACCAGCGTTTTGAAAACTTCCTGAATAGAAATTTTGATAAACGGCGTCGTGTCGTAAGGATAAACCGTCTTCAGGCTTGCGGGGAAATAAGCCGATAAACGGTTCAGCTCCTCTTTCACCGCTCGCGAGGTATCCAGGGCGTTTGCTCCGGTAGCCAGTTTGATGGCGATCCCGGCAGCAGGTTTGCCGTTATAGCGCGCCACGGTGGAATAATCTTCCGCCCCAAGTTCGACGCGGGCGACATCACGCAGCAGTACTTGCGAACCATCTTGCTGAACTTTCAACAGGATTTTGCCAAATTCTTCCGGCGTTTGCAGACGCGTCTGCACAATGATCGAGGCGTTCAGTTGCTGGTCTGCCGCCTGTGGCATGCCCCCCAGTTGACCACCGGAAATCTGGTTGTTTTGCACCTTAATCTGGGAAATAACATCGGAAGGTACCAGATTGTATTTATTGAGTTTTTGCGGGTCCAGCCAGATACGCATGGCGTACTCGGAACCAAAGAGCTGTACGCTACCAACGCCCGCGGTACGGCTTAGCGGGTCTTTGATATTAGACGCTACATAGTCCGCGATATCGTACTGGTTGAGACTGCCGTTATCAGAAATAAACGCCGCTACCATCAGGATATTACTGCTCGACTTATCGACGCTAATACCCTGCTGCTGCACCGCTTCAGGTAATGAAGGCATTGCGAGTTGCAGTTTATTTTGTACCTGAACCTGTGCGATATCAGGCGATGTCCCCGTCTCAAAGGTCAGAGTGATGGAGGCATTACCCGCCGCATCGCTGGTTGAAGACATGTACATCAGGCCATCAAGCCCATTCATATTTTGCTCAATCACCTGAGTGACCGAGTCTTCTACCGTTTGCGCATCGGCACCCGGATAGGTTGCGCTGACGGTAATGGTTGGTGGCGCAATCTGCGGATATTGCGCAACCGGTAAGTTCATGATCGCCAGACCACCTGCAAGCATCATAATAATGGCAAGTACCCAGGCAAAAACCGGGCGATCAATAAAATAGTTAGCCATGAAAGTCCCCTTAAGCCTGCAACGTTATTGTTTCGATTCGGTGCTGGCGTTTTCCTGGCTGGAGGAAATTGCACGTGCTTTGATACCCGGATGAATACGTTGCAAACCGGAAACGATCACCCGATCGCCAGCCTGCAAGCCAGAGGTGACAACCCACCGGTCGCCGATGGCTTTGCTGGCTTCAATTTCGCGTAGCTGCACAACATCGTCTTTATCCAGAATGAGCGCCGTTGCTTTACCCTGGGCGTTGTGGGTGACGCCTTCCTGCGGCACCAGTAATACATTCTGGCGGCTACCTTCATCCACTAATGCCGTGACATACATACCTGGCAGCAAGTCACCATTTGGGTTGGGGAAAATCGCCCGTAACGTCACGGAGCCCGTGGTTTCATCCACCGTCGGGTCGGAGAATTTCAGCGTGCCGGTCTGGCTGTAACGTTTACCATTTTCCAGATTGAGCTGTACTGGCGTACTGCCCTGAACCTGTTTGATTTGTCCACTGGCGACCTCTTCTTTCATGCGCAAAAAATCCTGCACCGACTGCGTGAGATCGACATAAATCGGGTCCAGACGTTGCACGGTAACCAGTGAATCGGCTTGATTAGCGGTAACGAGTGCGCCGACGGTCACCGACGATTTCCCGCTGACGCCCGTAATCGGCGAGGTGACATTCGCGTATTGCAGATTGATCGTCGCCTGTTCAACAGCCGCTTTGGCGACGGTGACATTGGCTTCTGCTTCATTCAGCTGGGTGCGCGCGGTGTCGTAATCCTGACGGCTAACGTAGTTGGTCTTCAGCAATGATGCCTGGCGGTTAAAGGTGATGCGGGCATTGCTGGCGGTTGAGAGTGCTTTCGCCAACGAGCCTTTGGCGGAGTTTAGATCGGCCTGTAAAGGCGCAGGATCAATCTGATACAGCGAATCGCCCTGGTTCACTTTATCGCCTTCGATAAAGTTGCGTTTAATGATAATACCGCCCACCTGAGGGCGTATCTCGGCAACTTCATAAGGAACGGTTCTACCGGGCAATTCGCTCAACACATTGACCGAACCGGGGGAGAGTGTGACGACACCGACCTCAGGCGTCATGGCGGCGGCGTTTTCCGTCGATTTGTCATCGCAGGCGGTGAGCATCGCGCCGCAGAATAACAACGGTATTAACAGTTTTCTTCTTCTGTTCATTTTAGTCCCTGAAAATTCTTGAGATATAACGGTTCTTTAAATTGCGCGCGAGGAGAGGTATGAGGGATTTACAGACCAGCGGCATAGTGGGGTTGTCAGCCAGTAAGATGGGATGCAAGCACAGTGATCGACATGGTGAGGTCAACGACAAAAAAAATGTTGCCGTTCTGCCAACAGTTCCTGCCAGCATTCGGGCAACGAAGGGTTCTACTGGTGGATACACATACCAGGGGAATAAAGTCGTTTTCGCCTCTCCTTTAGTCATCACCGGGGATAATGAAATCAGCATCTGCATCCCTCTTCATGCCTGCCATCATTTTCAGTTAATTATGTCCTGACTAAAAATAAGATGTGATACCCAGGGTGACGATGTCGCTCATACGTCTTAGTTTCAGCTTGTACATAATGTTGAATTTCTGAATCTTTAATGTTTGTTGCGAAATATTGAGCGTTGACGTGATATTGCTTTCGTTTTTGTTTTTCAGAATCAGCTGCATAATTTTGAACTGATTATGTGAAAAACATAATTGTGAATTCTTATGGGGCAAGTGTTTACCATAAGTAATCTCAAGAAGATTTTTGATACTTTCTTTGCGGCTGACAAAATAAATAGGCGCTTTAGCTTTTAGTTTACTGATGTGATAAGGTGCCAAAACAATAATTCTCTCGGCGTCTAATTTCTCCAGAAATTTAATCGCTTCTTCATCAAGGATATGGTTGTGATAGGTATCAATGATAACCTTGAAGGGTTTATTACCTACTTTTTTGATCTCTGACAGGGAATTGATTTTTATCATTTCGTGATTATCTTTCAACTGCCAAAAGCCCTGTAAAAGAAAAGAATCTTTCGTCATGAGAAAAATCATAACTTGCTCCTTAGCCGTTATCGTTTCGAACATGTCATCCTTTTCATTATTTACATCCCTGTCCGAATCGTTGTTCAATATAGTAAACGCCTATAAGAACCTTGCCCTTCGTGAACTAATACGTTTATTAACACTAATCAATACTTCAGATTTATCCATCACGCACTCCATATATTGATCCTAAGTAAAATTCCTGGTTGTTATCAGATTGTAAACTGCAAACAAAAAATTAACGTTTGCGGATTACTGCCCAAGAATAAGTTATCAATAACCAGTTTGTGATCTCTGAAGAATATTACTAAAGTTAAAATGTAATCCGATTTAAATATCGAGTCTCCTTGTTTCGACTTAAGCTGGCAATTGGATTGCCAGCTTTCTTTTAACGCATTGAAATTACCTGAGTAAATAACTCATTCATGTCTTCAGGTTTTTATATAGCGTCTGGAGACACGGATATTTATGCAATGTAATCAACGCCAGTTGCAAAAAAATGAACCCGGATTACTTATTTAACCGCCCATAGCATCAACGTTTACGGAACTCTTTGTTCACTTTCCCACAGCACTTTTAAAACATTAAACCTGACTACGGAAAATATCAGCCATGATAATGTTTGAAATGGCTAATTTGCCATGCAATGAAAAAAATCAGATAAAATTCAGTAGGTTGAAATACTCATCAGCAGGTAATTATTTCAATGATAGCGCGCAATTGATCTAAAATGCTGTGTAGCGGAGAGAGTATTAATTGGATCATAGTCACATCAAGTGACTATGATCCAGGTGGCAATAGGGATAATTATTGCTTTTTAACAAACAAACTGGCGAAGCTGAACAGGCTAGCGGCGCTAAATATCAGTTCAATTCCCACTAGTGTGGAAACCAGCGTTACAGAAACCATCGGCGTAGCACCAAGGAATATCCAGGCAATGACGATATCCAGCACACCAATAACGAGCTGTAGCCAACTGCCTTTCATTGAACGCTGACGATACCAACTCATCAGGCGAATAACCCCTGCCACACAGAACAAACCGGCAATAAATGCCGCAATGGCAAAAATGCCCAGCTCTGGTGCGCGGATGAAGAAATAGCCGATCAATAAATAGGCGACTGCGACGAGGAAACCGGATAATACCGGCCAGAAATTATGACTGCGGTTGCTGAATAACCCGACAATAAGCGCAATACCCGAGCAGATTAATAATGCACCCACTACTGTGCTTAAAATATCGCCAGAGACGAACGGAAAACTGATACACAGCAACCCGACGATAAACAGCAGCACGGCAATAAACTGGATTGCTCTGCGATGTTTTTTAAGCATCTCCAGATCAAACTTCAAAATTGTTGCCTTATCTATATATAACATATAACCACCCTATAAAATTAAGAAGAAAATCCCCTGCTATCAATCTATGCCAAAAACGCGTCTAAGAATGCAGTCGATTTAATAAAAATTTCCTAATTACAGTATCTGATGCATCTGTAACTCATTGTATTGAAATAAAAATATCTGATTTTGATATTTTCCATCAACATGACATATACAGAAAACCAGGTTATAACCTCAGTGTCGAAATTAATTCGTGACGGCTCTTTCACTTTATAGTTGAGGATATTACGATGAAAAAAGTATTAGGCGTTATTCTTGGTGGTCTGCTTCTTCTGCCAGTGGTGAGCAATGCAGCGGATGCACAAAAAGCAGCTGATAACAAAAAACCGGTCAACACCTGGACCTGTGAAGATTTTCTGGCTGTGGACGAATCCTTCCAGCCAACTGCAGTTGGTTTTGCTGAAGCACTGAACAATAAAGATAAACCAGAAGATGCGGTTTTAGATGTTCAGGGTATTGCAACCGTAACCCCAGCGATCGTTCAGGCTTGTACTCAGGATAAACAAGCCAACTTTAAAGATAAAGTTAAAAGCGAATGGGACAAAGTTAAGAAAGATATGTAATTCCGGGAATACGTTACATCGTACTTCCTTGCATATTGAACAGGTAGGAATACCTTCTTCAAAAGCAGCTATTCCTTCTGTTCATATTTAATCTCTATATTGAATGGGTTACAAAATGAATATTTCATCTCTCCGTAAAGCGTTTATTTTTATGGGCGCTGTAGCGGCTTTGTCACTGGTGAACGCACAATCTGCGCTGGCAGCCAATGAATCCGCTAAAGATATGACTTGCCAGGAATTTATTGATCTGAATCCAAAAGCAATGACACCGGTTGCGTGGTGGATGCTGCATGAAGAAACAGTTTATAAAGGTGGCGATACCGTTACTTTAAATGAAACCGATCTTACTCAAATTCCTAAAGTGATCGAATACTGCAAAAAAAATCCGCAGAAAAATTTGTATACTTTCAAAAATCAAGCATCTAATGACTTGCCGAATTAATGGGGCACAAGTAAAAAGGAGTAGCAAGTTGAGCCATCTTGCTGCTACTTTTTGCATTTTTATATGACAGCAGAATTTATTATACGTCTTATACTCGCAGCAATTGCCTGTGGCGCTATTGGCATGGAAAGGCAAATGCGCGGCAAAGGAGCAGGGTTACGCACACATGTATTAATTGGCATGGGAAGCGCCCTGTTTATGATTGTTTCGAAATATGGTTTTGCTGACGTGCTGTCTTTAGATCACGTCGGACTGGACCCCAGCCGTATTGCTGCTCAGGTGGTGACGGGCGTCGGGTTTATCGGTGCAGGTAACATTCTCGTTCGTAACCAAAATATTGTAGGTCTGACGACGGCAGCGGATATCTGGGTGACCGCCGCCATTGGTATGGTTATTGGTAGCGGTATGTACGAACTGGGCATTTATGGTTCAGTGATGACCTTACTGGTGCTGGAAGTCTTCCATCAATTAACCTTCCGCCTGATGAATAAAAATTACCATTTACAGCTGACATTAGTGAACGGTAATACGGTATCAATGCTCGACTGGTTTAAGCAGCAAAAAATAAAAACGGATTTAGTTTCGTTGCAGGAAAATGAAGATCATGAAGTGGTCGCCATTGATATCCAGCTTCATGCCACGACGTCGATAGAAGATCTGTTGCGATTATTAAAAGGTATGGCAGGGGTGAAAGGCGTTTCAATTAGCTAATCTATATAGTTATTTATTCGCAGGAGTACCAGAGCGGTACTCCTGTTGGTTTTAATGATCGAGGACGATCAGTGGTGAATGGTTGGCAGGATCTTTAAGTACGGTAATATCCGCGCCGTAGAGCATTGTCAGCGCCTGCTGTGTCAATACGTCCTGCGGTTTACCATTTGCGATAACCTTTCCTTTTTGCATTAATACAACACGGTCTGCATAACGCGCGGCAAGATTTAGATCGTGCAATACGCAGCAAACATTGAACTGCCGTTCGTGAACTAGCTGGCGTAATAAACGAAACAAGTGCTGCTGATGGTGAATATCCAGTGCCGAAGTTGGTTCATCAAGAAATAACCATTTCGGTGAGGGAGTTGGTTCCCAGAGTTGCACCAGCAGGCGCGCTAATTGCACGCGCTGTTGTTCACCACCGGATAATTGCCGATAGTCGCGGTTTGCTAACGCCTGACAGTCACATAACGCCATTATTTGTGCTGTTTCATTATCCTGATTACCAGTACGATGCGGATGCCGCCCCATCCGGATAACTTCTTGTACGCTGAATGGAAACGCCATGTGGCTATTTTGACGCATCACGGCCCGGTGTTTCGCCAGTTCAGTAATCGACCATTCATTTAATGGCTTATTAAACAACCGACATTCGCCGCTATCAGGTTGAAGATAGCCGGTTAACTGGCGAAGCAGCGTAGATTTTCCCGCACCATTAGGGCCGAGAATGGCAACAATTTCCCCACCGGGAAAAGTCAGTGAGACATTATCAGTCAGACGCCGCCCCTGAAGGCTATAAACCAGATTCTGGGCGCTGATCATGTGATCCTCCGGTTGCGCAGAATCAACCACATAAAATAAGGGCCACCAAGCAGGCTGGTTAATAATCCCACGGGCATTTCTGCTGGCTGTACCAGTGTGCGGGCAAGTGTGTCTGCCATCAGCAATAAACAGGCTCCGGCGAGGGCGGAGCAAGGGATTAGCCAGCGGTGATTTGCCCCGGTAGTCATACGAATCAGATGCGGGATCACCAGGCCAATAAAGCCGATAATGCCGCTTACCGATACGGCGGCACCAACGAGCAGTGAGCTCACTAACAATAATTGCTGGCGTTTACGCTTAACGTTCACGCCGAGGTAGTGGGCTTCTTCATCACCGAGCTGCAGTAAATTCAGCGTTCCGGCGAGACAAGTTGTTGCAATAATGGCCGGTAGGATGAATGAACTGGCAACCAATAACGTCGACCATTGCGCCTGTCCAAGATTGCCCATCATCCACAATGTGAGTTGTCGTAGCTGCTGCTCATCGCCGATATAGCTCAGGATGCCGATGGCTGCGCCGCACAGGGCATTGATGGCGATACCGGCGAGTAATAATTGCATCATGCTGCCATCGCGATGGCGCTGCGTTATGAGAAAAATGATGGTGCAGACCACTAAACTTCCGGCAATGGCAAACACCATTTGCTCATAGAGCACCAGCACCACTGGGAAGGGAAAGGGCATCACAATAGCAACGCCAACCATTAATGCAGAACCGCTACTGACGCCGAGTAATCCAGGGTCAGCCATTGGGTTGCGAAAAAGCCCCTGCATAATTACCCCGGCGGTTGCCAACGCTGCACCTACCAGCACCGCCAGCAAAACCCGTGGTAGACGAATATTGAGCCAGATATCGCGGTATTCCTCATCAAAAAGGGCATCAAAACTGATCTTTAACGCTCCCTGACTGGCACCGAACAGCACCAGAGCTAGCAATAATAGTGATAGCCCCATAAAGACCCTGGCGGAAGAGAGTGAATCCTTGAGCACGCAAAACTCCGTTACGACATTACGGCGCGGAGATTCCGCGCCGGGGGATCACGCCGGTTTCAGGTCCGGTTCAATCAGACTGTAGACCTGCTGGTTAAGTGCTGGCGCATTTGCCAGTTCATGGATATGTGCGGCGACATCGGCACGGTTAACAAAACCATGACACTCCTGATTTTGTATCCGTTGTGCTTTGCCCGTTGCCGCCCCATCAAGCAGACCGCCAGGGCGGAGAATGGCGTAATCAAGCTGGCTGGTTTGCAACCAGCTTTCCGCCAGCGTTTTTTCCCGTACCGCCTGACCAAACGCAGCCTTTGCCCGCTCCGATAAAAACTGCCAGCTATCGCCGCATCCCAAAGAGGTCACCAGAATCATGCGACTGATGCCGGCCTTTTCGGCCTCATCAATCACTGTTCTGTGCGCCAGATAATCCTGAGCTCCGCCCATTGTTGAGATGATAAGCGCATCCGGGCCAGCTGCGCGGCAAGCAGCCGCGACTACGCTGGCATCACAGGCGTCGCCTGTAAAAACCTGTACACCTTGTTGCGCCAGTTTCGTGGCAGCATCAGCATGACGAATGACAGCAACGACCGGACGTTGTTCCGCCAGCGCCAGTTCAAGCGTTCTGGCACCCACACCTTTTCCGCCTGCGCCAAAGAGTAGCCACGGCGTCATCAGGCGTGTTCCTTTAACGATGCTGCCAGAGCATGGAAGGCGCTGACTTGTTCGCTCAGGAGCTGACGATGGTCATCCCTGCCGAGGAAGATTTTCAGCATTGCGCTGCCTTCTTTGTTGAAAAAGAGAATGGATGCGGTGTCCATGCCCATAAATTTACGTTCGATCAAGGCAATATGTGTGCAGTTTTCTGCTTTGATATGCCCGGACATGCCGTGCTTTCCGCGTAGGTTGAAATAGCCGTGGCGATGGAAACCCGAAGGCAGTTCGCCGCTAAATTCGAGGATTACATCGGCAGTATGTACTAACGTGGTGACGTTGCCCCATTCGCAGACGGTATCCCAGACAGTATCGAATTTATCGCCTGACACTACGGTAGAGGAGGGTAGATTCCTCACTACTTCCAGCAGTGTGGTGTTGTATTGTTCGGCTACCACCTCCAGCGTACCGTCCGGCTCCGTTTTCAAAAATTCTTGTAACGAGACATGGCTCATAAATCACTCCTGTTATGGTTTTTCACGCACAATCGCTGGCGCATTAAGTACCTGAATTAGTTCATTAAGAGACTGCAAAATATTGCTTGCCCAGAAACGACCTTCATTAGTCAGCCGCAGGCAAGTTGAAGCATCGCGGCTTAAGCCTTTTTGGTGCCATTGAGCCAGTAACGGCGCGAGTTTTTCGGCATGTGGCGTAAGTTCATCCAGCGGTACACGCGCTGTTTCAACACCTGACTGCAAGGTATGACGCCATTGCGCATTACGTTCGGCGTTACGCATGATCATCATCAGCGGTTTTTTGCCTGCCGCGACGGATTCATGCCAGGTCTGAAGACTGCGTTCGTTCATCCAGGAGTAACCATTAATCGAACCGCCGGCTCCGGAACCAAAGGCCAGACAATCGGCACCTTGTTTAATCAGCAGGTTATAGAGATTGCGTTCGCGTGTGGTACGGCCCCAGTGGCTGTTACTGATACAGCGCCAACCAGCTTCGTCCATGAAGTCACACCCTTGCAGATAAAGATCGCGTCGTTCTGCCGGAGAGGGCACGGTAGTACGCCCATTTTCCACGGCTTTGCCCAGCGGTGTATTGGGCAGGACATTGAGCGCATAGAGATCGACGCCGTCGAGACCGATATCGCGGGCAATAGTCAGATCTTCTCCCCAGGTTTGCGCATCCTGACCTGGCAGGCCAAACAGAAGGTCACAGACCACCGCAGCACGGTCGCGTTTGACCAGGCTTTCCATAAACGCAATGGCGGTTGGGCCATCCGAGGTGCGGGCCATTTTCTTACGGATTTTGCTGTTAAACGACTGAATACCAATTGAGAAGCGGTTTGCTCCTGCATCAAGGCAAGCATCGATTCGCTCAGCGTCAAAATTCAGTACCCGGCCTTCGATAGTGATTTCACAATCAGGGGCCAGTGGCAGCTTTTCTCGTAATGTGGTGATAATTCTGGCCAAATCGTGTGCCGAGAGCGCGGAAGGCGTGCCGCCACCGAAATAGACCGCGTGGATGGGGGCAGACTGATGCAATACGCTGTCCGCTTCCATTTCTATTTCACGAATCAGGGCGTCGGTATAATGAGCACACGCATCTTCATTAAAACGGTTCTGATAAAAACCACAAAACGTGCAGTGTGTTGCACAAAAAGGAATGTGTAGATAAACCAGTCGCTTACGTGGTGATACCGTTTGATTGAGCATCTCTTGCCAGGTCTGTGCCAGTTGCTCTTTGGCAACTGGAATGGCCCCACGAAACGGCATCATGGCGCGCCTGTCTTTAAATGGCTGATCACCGTCTAAAGCAAAATGTGGCGTGAGATCCAGGGTGTTATTTGTGTTCATTCGTCTGATTTAAATCCATTTATTGCGGCCAAAGCTGCTGGTGTAAAGACTCAACGACATCAGCAATACGCGGACCCATTCCCAGAATCAGGTTTTGATCAACGGTGATAATGCGCTGGTTTTTCCATGCGGCAGTGTGGGTAATTCCGGCAATAGAACGTAGCCGGTTAATATCGCCATCGACCATTTGTGAGGTTACGACAATCACTTCTGGATTAGCCGCAATCAGTGATTCTGCACTGTAGCTTTTGTACTGCTGGTGGGTTGCGACGTTTTCTGCTCCGGCAAGCGAAAGAATGGCGTCCGCGACGCTGCCTTTACCGGCAACCTGTGGCGCACTTCCGCCTGCGGAGAGAATAAACATGGCTTTAACCGGGGCTTTTTTGCCCGCCACGTTTTGCTGTACTCGCTCCAGGCGTTGGTTGATCTGTGTCACCAGCGCCTCGCCTTGTTCAGGAACCTGTAGCGTTTTTGCCAGTTGGCGAATGTTGGCGTACATCTGCTCAAGGGTGGCAGGCACACGCGGCAGGGTGACGACGTTGACTTTCTGCGCTCGTAGTTGGTCGAGCACAATTTGTGGCCCGGCATCCTGCCAGGTAATTACGCTATCCGGGCGAAGTGACAAAATGCCTTCGCTGCTGAGTTGTTTCCAGTAGCCAATATGCGGCAGTTTGGCGGTTTCTGGTGGATAAGATGTCGTTTCATCGACACCAACCACGCGTTCGCCAGCGCCCATCGCGTAGATTAGCTCCGTCAGCGATCCTCCTGCGACCACGATACGTTCGGCAGCCGTTACGCTAAAAGCCCAGCTAAGAGCCAGTACTGCCGTAAACAATTTTTTTCGTTTTACCGCGGTCTTCGCGGCAGAGGCCACGGCTGAAATACATAACGTCAGTGGGGAAAAAAGAAACGGCCTGGTGATGATCCTTGGCATAATATGAGAACTCTTATCAAATTGAGAATGATCATGATTATCATTTGAGTTATATATGAAATACAACCGTCGATTCAATACGCAAGGCGTTACAAGCGTATTTATTTTTGATTTTTATCAAGATGCTTCGTCAGCTAACGTTCTTGTTACCGACTAAATTTCAGCGCGGGAAAAAGCTGAGAACCCAGAGATATCGCGGCTTGCAGAGCAAAGAGAAGAGAAAATTATCACTGTTAACGACAAAGTTTAGTGATGAGGTCATGGGGGAATAACCATAAAAACAAAGTGGTTTCCAGGGCGCAGGATAGGTTTCATAACCCCCTGTTTATTGTGTTAATGGCGGTTAAAAAAAGCTTGATCATAAAAAATTGATCGATAATAATTCTCATTATCACGTTCGCGCTTAACAAAACACGACCATATGGATAACAAAACCATAGCATTTGCAAGGGATAACGCACAGCGCTCTTCACTCCTGATGGGGCATATCGTTTTGCCTGACAAAGAGGGCGTGCTTTTGCGTATTTGCCGAGATACCAGGCAATTTCATGGGATATAAACGCCTGTAAACTCACCCGGCGAATATTATCGCTCTGAATTTTAAATAAATTTATTTTTCGCCAGCCACCCCGGTATTAACCCAGGCAGCCAGCATTTTTTATTTTCCTCATGGAGAATCGCTATGTCACGTCCGCAATTTACCTCGTTGCGTTTGAGTTTGTTGGCTTTGGCTGTTTCTGCCACCTTGCCAACGTTTGCTTTTGCTACTGAAACCATGACCGTTACGGCAACGGGGAATGCCCGTAGTTCCTTCGAAGCGCCTATGATGGTCAGCGTCATCGACACTTCCGCTCCTGAAAATCAAACGGCTACTTCAGCCACCGATCTGCTGCGTCATGTTCCTGGAATTACTCTTGATGGTACCGGACGAACCAACGGTCAGGATGTAAATATGCGTGGCTATGATCATCGCGGCGTGCTGGTTCTTGTCGATGGTGTTCGCCAGGGAACGGATACCGGACATCTGAATGGTACTTTTCTCGATCCGGCGCTGATCAAGCGTGTTGAGATTGTTCGCGGACCTTCAGCATTACTGTATGGCAGTGGCGCGCTGGGTGGGGTGATCTCCTACGATACGGTCGATGCAAAAGATTTATTGCAGGAAGGACAAAGTAGTGGTTTTCGTGTCTTTGGTACTGGTGGCACGGGGGACCATAGCCTGGGATTAGGCGCGAGCGCGTTTGGGCGAACTGAAAATCTGGATGGTATTGTGGCCTGGTCCAGTCGCGATCGGGGTGATTTACGCCAGAGCAATGGTGAAACCGCGCCGAATGACGAGTCCATTAATAACATGCTGGCGAAAGGGACCTGGCAAATTGATTCAGCCCAGTCTCTGAGCGGTTTAGTGCGTTACTACAACAACGACGCGCGTGAACCAAAAAATCCGCAGACCGTTGAGGCTTCTGAAAGCAGCAACCCGATGGTTGATCGTTCAACAATTCAACGCGATGCGCAGCTTTCTTATAAACTCGCCCCGCAGGGCAACGACTGGTTAAATGCAGATGCAAAAATTTACTGGTCGGAAGTCCGTATTAATGCGCAAAACACGGGGAGTTCCGGCGAGTATCGTGAACAGATAACAAAAGGAGCCAGGCTGGAGAACCGTTCCACTCTATTTGCCGACAGTTTCGCTTCTCACTTACTGACATATGGCGGTGAGTATTATCGTCAGGAACAACATCCGGGTGGCGCGACGACGGGCTTTCCGCAAGCAAAAATCGATTTTAGCTCTGGCTGGCTACAGGATGAGATCACCTTACGCGATCTGCCGATTACCCTGCTTGGCGGAACCCGCTATGACAGTTATCACGGTAGCAGCGACGGCTACAAAGATGTTGATGCTGACAAATGGTCATCTCGTGCGGGGATGACTATCAACCCGACCAACTGGCTGATGTTATTTGGCTCATATGCCCAGGCATTCCGCGCCCCGACGATGGGCGAAATGTATAACGATTCTAAGCACTTCTCGATTGGTCGCTTCTATACCAACTATTGGGTGCCAAACCCGAACTTACGTCCGGAAACTAACGAAACTCAGGAGTACGGTTTTGGGCTGCGTTTTGATGACCTGATGTTGTCCAATGATGCCCTGGAATTTAAAGCCAGCTACTTTGATACCAAAGCGAAGGATTACATCTCCACGACTGTCGATTTCGCGGCTGCGACAACTATGTCGTATAACGTCCCGAACGCCAAAATCTGGGGCTGGGATGTGATGACGAAATATACCACTGATCTGTTTAGCCTTGATGTGGCCTATAACCGTACCCGCGGCAAAGACACCGATACCGGGGAATATATTTCCAGTATTAACCCGGATACCGTTACCAGCACCCTGAATATTCCGATCGCTCACAGTGGCTTCTCTGTTGGTTGGGTCGGTACGTTTGCCGATCGCTCAACACATATCAGCAGCAGTTACAGCAAACAACCTGGCTATGGTGTGAATGATTTCTACGTCAGTTATCAAGGGCAGCAGGCGCTCAAAGGTATGACCACTACTCTGGTATTGGGCAACGCCTTCGACAAAGAGTACTGGTCGCCGCAAGGCATCCCACAGGATGGTCGTAACGGAAAAATTTTCGTGAGTTATCAATGGTAATCATCTGCCCCGATATTTCGGGGCATTTATCTGGAAGGAAGAGAGACAATGAACCACTACACACGCTGGCTTGAGTTAAAAGAACAAAATCCCGGAAAGTACGCGCGTGACATCGCAGGTTTAATGAATATTAGCGAAGCAGAACTGGCATTTGCGCGCGTCACGCACGATGCGTGGCGGATGTGCGGCGATATCCGTGACATTCTGGCGGCGCTCGAAAGTGTTGGCGAGACCAAATGTATTTGTCGTAATGAATATGCAGTCCATGAGCAAGTTGGTGCGTTCACAAACCAGCATTTAAACGGACATGCCGGATTGATCCTCAATCCGCGCGCGCTGGATTTGCGTCTGTTTCTCAATCAATGGGCCAGTGTTTTCCACATCAAAGAAAATACGACTCGTGGCGAACGCCAGAGTATTCAGTTCTTTGATCATCAGGGCGATGCATTACTAAAAGTTTATGCCACCGACAATACCGATATGGCGGCATGGAGTGAGCTTCTGGCACGGTTTATCACCGATGAGAATACGCCGCTTGAGTTAAAAGCCGTTGATGCGCCAGTTGTTCAAACGCGAGCCGATGCCAGTGTGGTCGAGCAAGAGTGGCGGGCGATGACCGACGTTCATCAGTTTTTTACGTTGCTCAAGCGCCACAACCTGACGCGCCAACAGGCGTTCAATCTGGTGGCAGATGATTTGGCCTGCAAAGTATCCAACAGTGCGTTGGCGCAAATTCTTGAATCTGCACAGCAGGATGGCAATGAAATCATGGTGTTTGTTGGCAACCGTGGCTGCGTACAGATTTTCACTGGCGTGGTAGAAAAAGTGGTGCCAATGAAAGGTTGGCTGAATATTTTTAACCCGACGTTTACTCTTCATCTATTAGAAGAGAGCATTGCTGAAACCTGGGTAACCCGTAAACCTGCTAGTGACGGTTATGTGACCAGTCTGGAATTGTTTGCCCATGATGGTACGCAGATAGCGCAACTTTATGGTCAACGTACAGAAGGCGAACAGGAGCAAGCGCAATGGCGTAAGCAAATTGCTTCGCTGATACCGGAAGGCGTTACTGCATAACGTATAATTAAAGGGAGGTCTGGCTATTTATTGCTGGGCCTCTTTATATTAATCAATCGATCACACCAGATAATCAATATGCTGATGGCGTACCAACTCATTGATCCGCTTAAGATTGAGGATCATCATGATATTGTGTTTATGGCAGTAGAACGTTTTTAGCGATATTTTCAGTTTCTCCAGAATATCTTCCGTTGTCATTTGATTCGCAATACAGCTTAGAACCTGATGCTGCTTGCGCGAAAGGGACACATCCGCTTCAGGCACAGAGCAGTAACTGCCATTGATGAGTGCGACAAAGTCGATGATGGTGATAGTTCGCGGAACAAAGGTCACCGGTACTTTCCCCAGGCAGCGTTTAATATTAAAGGGAGAGAAAATAATCACATGGACAGGTTTTAATCGTTCAATCTGAGTGAGCAAATTAGAATGAAATACATTATTCATTAATGTATCAATAATGACGAAGGCATGCTGATGCAACATTACGTCGATCTCTTCTTCGTTCTGTATATGAACGACATTACCTTTGCTCAGAATGTTTTTCATCGCAGTGAAGAACATCGTATCCCTGGTAATTATAAGAAACATAACCGACTCCTGGTGCGGACATTAACTTTATAATCAGTTTGCCAAAGGTAATTAACAGGACAGGGCTTATAATAATAATAGTTAGCTGGCTGTGTATTAATTTGATGTAATGCATGATGCAGATGCTGAGAAAGCATCTGCATCTCTCGGTGGTGTTATTTGACCAGCTCAGGTGTTACTTGACTCACCGCATTGGTGTAGTAAGGCGCGCCCCAGCCCGGTTCCGGCCAGAATGCACCATAGCCGTAATCCCACAGGTTATAGGTGGTATTAACCACTTCTCTCAAATGCCACACCTGGATGCCCTGCATATTCACTTCCAGGAAGTTATACGGGACTTTATTGATAAAGCCAGGTTGTTCACCCTGAATGGTACCGAGGATGGTAACAAAGTGATTACGATAGTTCACTGGATCAAGGAAGCCGCTTTGTCTGGCGAGCAGTCGGCCCTGATAGTTGGCTTCAATATCAGGCTTCGCATAGCTATCCAACGGTAATACAGCGATTTCTAACAACGTATCCGTTTTGCCATTGATAACGTTGATAACCTTCCCGCCAAAGCGCGCTTGTTGACCAACATATAACCCCGGCTGGTTATGAACAGCAACAAAACTTTTTTGAATATCAGGTTGGTTATTGCCTTTGATATTTTGCGGAATTGAACTACATGCGGCAAGCAAAAATGAAAGGCTGAGGATGAGTGCACCTTTTGTCATGTTCATGTTACTATCCTTATCAACAAATATTAAAACCATAATAGATATTTCTTTATAGTTTTCATCTGATTCTGAGGCGATATGCCTGATAGTAACGTAAACCTGTCTGATGTTTATATTCCTTCAATTCAATTTAGATAATTATGGGGCGTGATATGAGTATGACATCGCCCCATGATATTAGCGACATATTTTAAAAATACTTAAAATATATTTTTATTCATTAGTTATAAAGTGCTAATGTTCAAAATTATGGTATTATATTCTGGTAATGCGTCGATAAGCGAATTCTTTTACCAGTTGGTAATTTTATTTCCACCCCGTAATTTATATCTTTTTCATTAGGTAGCGGCATCTTTAAATAAGGACTGTGCGATATTTTTTCGAGTTGAAGCGTCCTGTATTTAAAAGCATTGAATTCATCTTTAGACATTGTTGCCCATTTTTTAATTTTATTGTATAGGTGGTCTGTCGTAACAATTTGAAGTTGCTCGTAACATTCCTTTTGGAATTCTTGTTGATATTTTAATATATCTTTAAATGTAAGGTTTTTTACCTTTGTCTTTAAAAGTTGTATTATCGTTGAAGCAATTTCAGATTTTGCTCGCAAAGATTCATCATTAATAGTTAACAGTGTTGAAAACAATCCATCAATTTGTTTGTCAAGGTGCTGATCATAGTTATGTAATTTGGGGATGGGATGTTTTTTATGTAAAAAAATAGTATTTAATAAATTTGCGTCAGTGAAATCTATATTGAGCAAATCTTCATAATAAAATTTTGACAAGGTCAGAACGAGCCCTGACATGTCTTGTCCTGTCATATTGAAATTAATAAAGTCACATCCAGAAAATACATTCATCCTGTTTTCATTTTCACTATGCGCAACATACAATTTGGCCAGTTTCAGATACAAGCTTTGAATGTCTTTTATCTCAGATGGTAAGTCTGCTCGTTGCCCAGCGAAAATGTTATTATCTGAGCAAACAGTTTGGATGCTGAATGTTTTAGGGATTTCCTCTTCTATGAGAATTCTTGTTGTGATTGGTCTGTTGGGTGTTGGATTAACGACTACAATGATTTGACATTCAGAATCTTTATCTTCTTGGTATATAATTTTATTTATCTGATTAAATATTGTTTGCGTCTGTTGCGTGAGTGGCTTTGAATCTATCGATTCAATGTTATTAATAATATTCACAAGTTGATCTACAACTCGTGAATATTCTGCATCTGTAAATGGGGGGATTGTGTGGCACTCATTAATTTGTTGTGATTGTTTTTGCGCAAAATATAATTGTTCAGGATGGTTTTCTTCACCTGGGAATGAGAAATTAATGAGTTGTTTTTCGCTATTATCATAAGGGCGCTTTGAAGTCTCCGGGGCTTTAACATCATTAAATATTTTGTCGGTATTTATAGTACAATTATAAATATCACCATTATATATATTTATTATACCAGGGGTAAAATCAATTGACATAACATTCCTTATTGATCATCTTTTTTTGCAAAATGTTTAGTTAATATGATAATTAGAGATATGAAATTATTTCCTTCAATGCAGCTATAAATACGATGCGACATATCTTCCTGATATAATTATCTTTAACTTCCATTTTATTTCTATGTGGTAATGTTTGAGTATAAAAAGGCAGTGATAGTATCGTAAAATAATGCGCTAGCAACTATCAAAAAACGCTCATTTTAAAAGGTTATGATATGCTTTGAAGGTGTGTGATGTGAAATTTTAGTGATCTTTTTTAAGTGTAGTAATAAAATTGGTTAAGCTGTATTGAAATTATTTAAAGAAGTGTTGCATTAGTATCTGAAATTTTTCCTTTAAAAGGGAGGATGAGACAAAAATGCGCAGCTTCGGCGCTAAAAATTCTTTAGTTTGATTTTGTTAACTTTAAAATAGCATCTGAGTCATATAGCTATACCTAAAATAACCGTCATAAATGCCACTTAGCAAAACAGATGGCGAAGGAGCCACGAAGAACAAATAAGGGGGCATATCCCCCTTTAGTTATTTCAGGCGCTTACCCGCTTCATCAACCACTTTCTCGCCATCTTCCTTGGTGAACGCGCCTTGTTGCGCATCTGGCAGAATTTCCAGCACGACTTCTGAAGGGCGGCACAGGCGAGTTCCCAGCGACGTCACTACAATCGGGCGATTAATCAGAATCGGGTGCTGAAGCATAAAGTCGATTAACCGATCGTCAGTAAATTTATCTTCTGCAAGGCCCAGTTCCTCATACGGCTCAACGTTTTTACGCAACAGCGCACGAACGGAAATCCCCATATCGGCAATGAGCTTGACCAGTTCATCGCGCGTTGGCGGTGTTTCCAGATAATAGATAATGGTCGGTTCTGTACCGCTGTTGCGGATCATCTCCAGCGTATTACGCGACGTGCCGCAGGCCGGGTTGTGATAAATAGTAATGTTGCTCATATCAGTATCTCATTACGATGTGAAAGAGAGACGAAGCGCCAGCGCGGTAAGCGTCACAAACAGCACCGGCAGGGTCATGATAATCCCTGTACGGAAGTAATATCCCCAGCTGATAGTCATATTCTTCTGCGAAAGTACGTGCAGCCAGAGTAGCGTTGCCAGGCTACCAATCGGTGTAATTTTCGGCCCCAAATCGCAGCCAATCACGTTGGCATAAACCATCGCCTCTTTGATGACACCAGACGCCGTGCTGCCATCAATGGACAACGCGCCAACCAGTACCGTCGGCATATTGTTCATAATAGAAGAGAGGAAGGCGGTGAGGAATCCGGTGCCGAGCGTCGCCGCCCACAGGCCGTTATCCGCCAGCACGTTGAGTACGCCAGAAAGATATTCCGTGAGTCCGGCATTGCGCAGGCCGTAAACCACCAGATACATGCCGAGCGAGAAGATGACAATCTGCCAGGGTGCACCGCGCAGCACTTTACCCGTATTAATCGCATGACCGCGTTTAGCGACGGCAAATAATATCAGCGCGCCTACTGCCGCAATGGCGCTTACCGGAATGCCGAGCGGTTCCAGGACGAAAAATCCCACCAGCAGAAGCAGTAAAACAACCCAGCCAGTTTTGAACGTCGCAGGATCTTTAATCGCATCTGCGGGAGATTTTAGCAGCGCCATGTCGTAGTTCTGCGGAATATCTTTGCGGAAATAGAGATGCAACATCACCAGGGTAGCCAGTATTGCAGCGATATCCACCGGCACCATCACCGAGGCATATTCGCGAAAACCAAGGCCAAAGAAATCTGCTGAAACGATATTCACCAGGTTAGAGACAATAAGCGGCAGGCTGGCGGTATCGGCAATGAATCCGGCCGCCATAACAAACGCCAGCGTAGTGCCTTTGCTGAACCCTAAAGCCAGCAGCATGGCGATGACAATCGGCGTCAAAATAAGCGCCGCGCCATCATTGGCAAACAGGGCCGCAACGGTAGCACCGAGCAGGACAATCCAGGTAAACAGCAAGCGACCTCGCCCATTGCCCCAGCGTGAGACGTGCAGCGCCGCCCATTCAAAAAAGCCGGACTCATCCAGCAGCAAGCTGATGATAATGACGGCTATAAACGCAGCCGTCGCGTTCCAGACGATATTCCACACCACCGGAATATCGCCCGGATGGACCACGCCAGTAACTAACGCCAGTACGGCGCCCAGTGTCGCACTCCAGCCGATGCCTAAACCTTTCGGCTGCCAGATAACCAATACGATGGTCAGGACAAAGATAGCGCCCGCCAGTAACATCATGCCTCCTGGATAAAACACATTCGAATATTCATATGTGTTTAGATAAATTTTTTAACTACAAATATTCTTACTGTCTGCGGAACAATTTTGTCTGGCGAGGTTACGGACAATCACCTGAACCTTTTCCTGTTCGCATCGCCAGGCCTGCTCAATAATTTTCGCCGCCCATGCTGGAATATGCGGCGATAAACGGTAATGAACCCACTTTCCTTGCTTGCGATCCAGTAATAGTCCGCTTTCACGCAGTAACGCCAGATGGCGGGAGATCTTGGGCTGCGACTGATCGAGGGCAGTGCAGAGATCGCAGACGCATAACTCTCCCAGCTCGCTGAGCAGTAAAACGATGCCCAAACGGGTTTCATCGGCAAGAATTTTGAAGAGTTGGATGGGTAACAGAAATGACATATTACGCTCCTGATTGTTGCACTTAGTGTCTCTCTTCGAAGCGGATAAGTCAAAAACATATATGACTTAACGAATATGTAAGTGTAGAGAAAGGTATAGGTGTGAATTAAGCGTTGGGTGTTCATTTGAAAGGAAGTCTGAATCAGGATGTAAAAAAACCGACTTTGCGTCGGTTTTTTACTCTTCAGCCAGAGTTGGTGGCTCTGGCTGGAGTGAGAATGCCCACATCTAACGGTTCAATACTATTAGCCAGTGGCTAACATTGCAAGCGTTAGCGATTTCTTCAGCTGGCGAAGGGACAGTTTGCTATACATGGTGGTGAAAGAGGATTGATATACTTTCATCGGGTCGCTGCCGTACCAAGCCTTGTCCGAATCCGGACGTAAAAAAACCGACTTCGCGTCGGTTTTTTTACTCTTCAGCCCAGAGTTGGTGGCTCTGGCTGGAGTGAGATAGCCATCATCTAACACATCAATGCTAATACCATACTGAAACCATTGCAAGGACATGCTGGTTTTATAACCCGCAAGTACTGTATGATTATCCAGTTGGCTCTGAGGCATTTTCACTCTGGCAATGCGCATAAACGCTTTCAAAGTCCTGATCAGTGGTACGGGTGGTGCCGTTAACTGATGCTCTGGCCGGAGTGAGATAGTCGTCATCTAACAATGAGGCATGCGCCGTGACAGGCAGTGGATGAGTAAGCGGATGCATTCTCACTCCATCGCATGGAGACAACGGGTGATTGATAAAGCAATCATCGTTCTTGGGGCGTTAATTGCGCTGCTGGAACTGATCCGCTTCCTGCTTCAGCTTCTGAACTGATAGCGGAAACGTAACTAAGGGCAAAGAGCACACCACTCTTTGCCCTTTAACATTTAACGCATGGTAACGAACTCTTCTGCCGCCGTTGGGTGAATGGCGACGGTATTGTCGAAGTCTTTTTTGGTTGCGCCCATCTTCAGCGCCACCGCGAAGCCCTGCAACATTTCATCCATACCAAAGCCAATGCCATGAATACCGACAATCTTCTCTTCCGGTCCAACGCACACCAGCTTCATGCGGCACGGCTGGCGGTGAGTGGTGACGGCGGTATACATCGCGGTGAAAGAGGATTTATACACTTTCACCTGATCGTCGCCGTATTGCTCGCGCGCCTGCGGCTCTGTTAAACCAACAGTCCCAATCGGCGGATGGCTGAAGACCACGGTCGGAATATTGCTGTAATCCAGATGCTCATCCGGCTTGTTATTAAACAGGCGTTCAGAGAGGCGGCGGCCTGCTGCAACTGCCACCGGTGTCAGTTCCACTGCGCCCGTGTTATCGCCCACCGCGTAAATACCTTCAACGCTGGTATTTTGATATTTATCGACGACGATATAGCCTTTTTCGTTGGTTTTTACGCCAGCGGCTTCGAGGTTAATGTTGTCATTGGCAGGCTCACGACCAATCGCCCAAATCAGGCAATCCACCGTTTCACTGCGACCATCTTCCAGCTCCAGCGTCAGGCTGCCATCAGCATTTTTCACGACCGCTTTCGGGATGGCGTTGGTGTGCAACTGCGGACCTTCGGCGTTCATCACTTCGACCAGCGTTTCAGAGATCATCGGGTCGAAGCTGCGCAGCGGCGCATGTTTACGAACAAACAGATGCGTCTTTGCGCCGAGGCCGTTAATCACACCCGCCAGTTCAACGGCGATGTAACCCGCGCCAACAACCGCTACACGCTCTGGCAAAGCAGGAAGGGCGAAGAAGCCATCGGAATCAATACCGTATTCCACGCCCGGAATATCCGGGTGGCTCGGGCGACCGCCGGTGGCGATCAGGATATGATCGGCCGTGATGGTTTCGCCGTTTACTTCAATGGTTTTGGCATCAACGAAGCGGGCAAAGCCTTTGATTACATCAACGTTATTTTTACCGAGCACGTTTTCATAGGAGGTATGAATACGGTCGATATAGGCGGTACGGCTGGCGATCAACGTTTCCCAGTTGAACTTATTGATGGTGGTATCGAAACCATAATCCGGGCCGTACATGTGGATCGCTTCACGGATTTGCGCCGCGTGCCACATCACTTTTTTCGGCACGCAGCCAACATTCACGCAGGTGCCGCCCAGTTCTTTGGCTTCAATCAGCGCGCATTTCTGACCGTACATAGCCGCGCGGTTGATGGAGGCGATACCGCCGCTGCCGCCGCCGATGGCGATGTAATCATAGTGTTTAGTCATGACATATTGTCCTTATCGTTGATTACCGCGATTGTAGCGCGAGACGTAATAGGTGCCAGCGATGGCTGCAATTACTCTGGCACGATCCAGCTTACGGTGGCATGCCCGGTGCCAGCCGGAACCAGTTTGCTGTGCAACCACGGCAACACGTTATTCATCTGCTGTTCCAGCTTCCACGGCGGGTTAATCACAATCATGCCGGAAGCGGTCATGCCACGGCGATCGCTGTCTGGCAGTACCGCCAGTTCAATTTGCATAATCTTGCGAATACCGGTCGCTTCCAGATCGTGGATCATGCGCTTGATTTGCTGACGCAGCACCACTGGATACCACAGCGCGTAGACGCCTGTGGC
>NZ_PTRX01000043.1:0-26296 GCF_002966045.1 Escherichia sp. MOD1-EC5189
GCGACGTTAAGAATCCGTATCTTCGAGTGCCCACACAGATTGTCTGATAAATTGTTAAAGAGCAGTTGCGACGCGGCCTTCAGCTCACTGTCGCGAGGTGGCGTATATTACGCTTTCCTCTTTCAGAGTCAACCCTGAATTTCAGGATTTTTTCTCTTTGTTGTTACGACCATCTTGTGAAGTGTTTCACGTTGTCGTCTCAACGGAGGCGCATTATAGGGATCCCAATTTTTTGCACAAGTACTTTTTTGATCTTTTTTTCTGTTTGTTGTTTTTTCACCCTTTTTGCTGCATTCGCACACAAAACGGTGCTTTTTTGCATACTAAAAGACTTGCACTAGGCCAATAATGCACCCAAAGTCATTAGGAAATCATTTATTGTTGAGGTGAGTATGTCTGATGTTTTACGCCCATACCGCGATCTTTTTCCACAAATCGGTCAGCGCGTAATGATCGACGATAGTAGTGTAGTGATCGGTGACGTTCGTTTGGCTGATGATGTGGGGATCTGGCCACTCGTTGTGATTCGTGGTGATGTACATTATGTACAGATTGGAGCACGCACCAATATCCAGGATGGCAGTATGTTGCATGTCACCCATAAGTCCTCATACAACCCAGATGGCAACCCATTAACCATTGGCGAAGATGTCACTGTTGGTCATAAGGTGATGCTCCACGGCTGTACCATTGGCAATCGAGTGTTGGTTGGGATGGCATCAATTTTACTTGATGGCGCAATAGTAGAAGATGATGTGATGATTGGTGCGGGTAGCCTGGTCCCACAAAATAAACGGCTGGAGAGCGGATATCTGTATCTCGGTAGCCCCGTCAAACAGATCCGCCCGTTAAGTGATGAAGAGAAGGCCGGGTTACGCTATTCCGCGAATAACTACGTGAAATGGAAGGACGAGTATCTGGATCAGGGTAACCAAACCCAACCTTGATCATCTTCGCTTTGATCCTGAATCAAGCTTTCTGCTTCTTCTTCCAGGTCCCAGCGATGCTGACGAAAACTCGCTAACCACTGTTCTGGCGTATCTCCTGCAAAGCGGTTCGCCAGACTCTCTCCAGTAATAGCGCAAGTGAGCTGCATACCATTTACAAGAGCGGGAAAACAAACGCATTTTTTACTCTCGTTCCACTCTTCCCTGTCCGGAAACTGGATGGCCTGATTCACGCGGACAACTCCTCCTGCAATTGCTTTATAACTGGTTCTATGTCAGGCAGAACACCGTGCCAGAGAAGAAAGGCATGAGCCGCCTGTGCCACCAGCATCCCCAATCCATCCGCATTACGCTTTGAACCTCGCAGCTCACACCATGCCAGAAAAGGTGTTTTTCCTTTCTGATAGAACATGTCATAGCAACACATGCCTGAATGAATGAGCGATGCCGGGATCGCGGGAATATCACCACTGATGCCACTGGATGTTGCATTAATAATGAGATCGAACTCATGCCCCTCCAGTTCGTCCATACCCAACGCCTGAATACTGCCCGTGTGCGCAAACAATTTAGCCAACTCTTCCGCACGGGATACCGTCCGATTAGTGATTGTCACCGCGCAGTCCAGAGAAAGGAGTGGAAGTAATACACCACGAGACGCCCCACCAGCGCCGATGAGTAGAATACGTAAACCAGGGCGGATAAAAGACAGACGTTCCAGATCGCTTAACAAGCCTACGCCATCGGTATTGTCACCCAGCAGGCGTCCATCTTCTAACCGCTTGAGGGTATTAACAGCACCAGCCAACGCTGCCCGTTCAGTAAGTTCATCAGCTCTGGCAAAGGCCTCTTCTTTAAAAGGCACCGTCACATTCGCTCCTTTACCACCAGCACTAAAGAAAGCGTTCAGTGTGTTAATGAAATCATTGATAGGTGCCAGCACGCGCCCATAGGGATGTTCAATATTCAATTGCTGAGCAAATTGCTGATGAATGAATGGCGATTTGCTGTGGGCTATTGGATTACCAAAAACAGCATAGTTTTCCATTATGTTACCCCTGTCGAAACAGTTCACCCGTCAGGGCATCGCGGATTTCTGAAGGATTTAAACGCCCTCCCGTTTCACCAGGCACAATCGGGAACGCTGCGCCAAATTGTGCGCGAACTTCGTCTACTGTTCGACAAGGCGGCAATCCACTCAAGTTGGCACTGGTAGAAACCAGCGGTTTACCATAAGCCTGGCACAAAGCAACCACCAACGGATGGTCGGTGACTCGTACAGCAAGCGAATCAAAGCGGCCTGTCAACCAGCGCGGTGTTGTCGCAGGCGCGGGAAAGACAAAGGTGACGGGACCTGGCCAGCGAGAAAAAATGGTTTCACGCTGCGCATCAGTCAGCATGCAGTCATCAATATAGGGTTTAAGCTGCTCGTAATTTGCCGCGATTAAAATCAGCCCCTTATCAACCGGACGCTGTTTTAGTTCCAACAGTCTCATCACTGCTGTTTCGCTATCAGGATCGCACCCGACACCGAAAACGGCTTCCGTGGGATAGGCGATGACACGTTCTTCATTGAGGACATCTATCGCAGCTGCGATAGCGTCTCCTTGCAGGTTATTATTCACGTTATTATTCCGCCGAAACCGGCTTTCCACATTGTTTACTGGCACAAAAGTGTTTTACACCCTGCGCGGTTTTCTTTTCGATGAGTAGCGGATAATGACACTCCGGGCATTCTCCGGCTATAGGTTTGAAGTTAATGGCAAATTGACACTCCGGGTAGCGATCACAGGAATGAAATGTTTTGCCATAACGGGAGCGGCGCTGGACCAGATGGCCCGTCCGACATTGAGGACAGGTAATTGCTGTTTCGTCCGGTTTATCGATAAGTTCGGTATGATCGCATTCAGGATAGTTACTGCAACCAACAAACATACCAAAGCGCCCCTGGCGTAAGACCAGATTTGTGCCGCATGCAGGGCAAATCTGCCCCTCCAGAACTTTGACGATATGTCCATCCGCTGAAGATTTCAGAGGACGGACGTAGTCACACGCCGGATACTGTGAGCATCCAAGAAACGGACCGTGTTTCCCGGATCGAATAACCAGTTCAGCCCCGCACTTTGGGCAGGACTCATTATTACGCACCGTGAACAGTGCTGATTTCGCCATAACAACTTATGCTGAATTAAAGAAATGATTAATGCAGCATACCTTCATTCACTTCAAAGAGTAATTCTTCCATTTGCTGGTACGCATTTTCGCAGCCCGGAATATTGAACAACACCATCAGGATTACCCATTTCAGGTCTTCCAGGTCGAACTCAGCGGTATCCAGCGCGAGCACTCGCTCTATCACCATTTCACGGGTTTCAAGGTTAAGCACCTGAATTTGCTCAAGGAAAAGCAGAAAACCACGACAGCTGGCATCCAGTCTTTCACACTCTTCAGGGGTATAAATACGCATGGAGAGTGGATCAGAGGCCAGTTGCATCGGTTCTGCCAGTCCTTCCTGATAATCCGCAAGCTTTTCCAGCCAAAGCAGGGCATTGTAGATATCTTCTCGATCAAATCCTGCGTCGGTAAGATCCTGTTCAAGTTTGTCTTGATCCACACGCAACTCAGCTTCTGTGTGAATATAGGTTTCAAACAAATACATTAGTACGTCGAACATGGCATGCCCTCCTCAATCGGACATAGCCGCCGGGTACAGCTGCGATCCATCCTGCTAACTCCAGTTCGAGTAGTTGAGTAACTACCTCTGGCACAGGTTGGCCGGCACGTTCAGCGACGACGTCAACAGGTGTTACCTCATCTCCTACGTTAGCCAGGAGCTCAGGAAATGGCAATGCCACGTCTTCCTGATCTGGTGAATAAAATGAATTTTCAGGCGCGTCTGGCAACCAGTGCAATCCAAATTGCAAGTTTTCCAGAATTTCTTCCGGTTCCGTCACAAGAATCGCACCTTGTTTTATTAACCAGTGAGGCCCTTCGCTTCCCGGATTCCCTATTGGACCTGGCAAGGCAAAAACTTCTCGCCCCTGTTCAAGCGCACAACGCGCTGTCACCAGCGAACCACTGCGCAAAGCAGCTTCCACCACAAGTACACCTTTACTTAGACCACTGATAATGCGATTTCTTCGCGGGAAATTGTAAGCAAGAGGTGGAACATCGAGGGGAAATTCCGAGACGAGAGCTCCGCCATGTTCAAGCAGACTGGTAGCCAGCCGGGCATGGCGGCGGGGATGAATGGTATTAAGTCCATTCCCCAATACAGCAATGCTGACGCCATTCACCTGCAAGGCCGCTTTATGCGCCACACCATCGATTCCTCGCGCCAGTCCACTCGTAATTGTCACTCCACGCGTCGCCAGAGTTTCGCAAAATAATCGTCCCCAGCGTTCGCCATACCATGAATGCGCCCGACTCCCCACTACAGCAAGCTGAAATGAATGCAATGCGCGCAGTTCTCCAGCAACAAACAGCGCACCGGGGTAATCTGCTGTCGCCAGAAGTTGGGAAGGATAAAATTCACTATCCGCTGAGATTAAATGATGGTTTGGTTGATTCAACCAACAAAGTGAGCTCTCAATACTCTTTGGCGGAAATGAAAGAAAGCGTTGTGCCTGCCGCAATGTAAGCCCTGTTTGTTGCAATATAACCGCATCAATATGCGACTGTTTTGCCAGCCAGTGAGCTATACGGACCATATCATCGCCGTACAAGCTGCTGACGCTCATTAAACGCAGCCAAATTTCTGTATCGACCATCCTTATCTCCCTGCCATAAGCAGCCTTAGCAATCTTTGCGATTGGTCAGTGATGCTGTCAATCAGAGGGGGATTTGTCTAGAATAGAAGAAATAATCTTTCTAACTCCTGAACACATCTCTGGAGATTTATGTCAGTTTTGCAAGTGTTACATATTCCGGACGAGCGGCTTCGCAAAGTTGCTAAACCGGTAGAAGAAGTGAATGCAGAAATTCAGCGTATCGTCGATGATATGTTCGAGACGATGTACGCAGAAGAAGGTATTGGCCTGGCGGCAACCCAGGTTGATATCCATCAACGTATCATTGTTATCGATGTTTCGGAAAACCGTGACGAACGGCTGGTGTTAATCAATCCGGAGCTTTTAGAAAAAAGCGGCGAAACAGGCATTGAAGAAGGTTGCCTGTCGATCCCTGAACAACGTGCTTTAGTGCCACGCGCAGAGAAAGTTAAAATTCGCGCCCTGGACCGCGACGGTAAACCATTTGAACTGGAAGCAGACGGTCTGTTAGCCATCTGTATTCAGCATGAGATGGATCACCTGGTCGGCAAACTGTTTATGGATTATCTGTCACCGCTGAAACAACAACGTATTCGTCAGAAAGTTGAAAAACTGGATCGTCTGAAAGCCCGGGCTTAAGGATAAGAATTAACGTGTCAGAATCACTACGTATTATTTTTGCGGGTACACCTGACTTTGCAGCGCGTCATCTCGACGCGCTGTTGTCTTCTGGTCATAACGTCGTTGGCGTGTTCACCCAGCCAGACCGACCGGCAGGACGCGGTAAAAAACTGATGCCCAGCCCGGTTAAAGTTCTGGCTGAGGAAAAAGGTCTGCCCGTTTTTCAACCTGTTTCCCTGCGTCCACAAGAAAACCAGCAACTGGTCGCCGACCTGCAGGCTGATGTTATGGTCGTCGTCGCCTATGGTTTAATTCTGCCGAAAGCTGTGCTGGAGATGCCGCGTCTTGGCTGTATCAACGTTCATGGTTCACTGCTGCCACGCTGGCGCGGTGCTGCACCAATCCAACGCTCACTATGGGCGGGTGATGCAGAAACTGGTGTGACCATTATGCAAATGGATGTTGGTTTAGACACCGGTGACATGCTCTATAAGCTCTCCTGCCCAATTACTGCAGAAGATACCAGTGGTACGTTGTACGACAAACTGGCAGAGCTTGGGCCACAAGGGCTTATCACCACGTTGAAACAACTGGCAGACGGCACGGCGAAAACAGAAGTTCAGGACGAAACTCTTGTCACTTACGCTGAAAAGTTGAGTAAAGAAGAAGCGTGTATTGACTGGTCACTCTCGGCAGCACAGCTTGAACGCTGCATTCGCGCTTTTAATCCGTGGCCGATGAGCTGGCTGGAAATTGAAGGACAGCCGGTTAAAGTCTGGAAAGCATCGGTCATTGATACGGCAACCAACGCTGCCCCAGGAACGATCCTTGAAGCCAACAAACAAGGCATTCAGGTTGCGACGGGTGATGGCATCCTGAACCTGCTCTCGTTACAACCTGCGGGTAAGAAAGCAATGAGCGCGCAAGACCTCCTGAATTCTCGTCGGGAATGGTTTGTTCCGGGCAACCGTCTGGCCTGATAGTCCACTCTTCTAAGCCCGGTCTTGCCGGGCATTTTTATTTTATATTTATGAAAAAACAACGTAATTTACGTAGTATGGCGGCACAGGCCGTTGAACAAGTCGTCGAGCAAGGGCAATCATTAAGCAACATTCTGCCACCGCTCCAGCAAAAAGTTTCCGATAAAGACAAAGCACTTCTTCAAGAGTTGTGCTTTGGTGTACTGCGTACGCTTTCACAGTTAGACTGGCTGATTAATAAGTTAATGGCCCGTCCGATGACCGGCAAACAGCGCACTGTGCATTACCTGATTATGGTTGGTTTGTATCAACTGCTTTATACCCGTATTCCACCTCATGCCGCGCTGGCTGAAACGGTTGAAGGCGCTGTCGCAATTAAGCGCCCTCAACTTAAAGGGTTGATTAACGGTGTGTTACGCCAGTTCCAACGTCAGCAAGAAGAGTTATTAGCCGAGTTTAATGCCAGTGATGCACGTTATCTGCATCCTTCCTGGTTACTGAAGCGTCTGCAAAAAGCGTACCCAGAGCATTGGCAATCTATCGTTGAAGCCAATAACCAGCGTCCGCCAATGTGGCTGCGCATTAATCGCACGCATCATTCTCGCGACAGCTGGCTTACCTTACTGGATGAAGCAGGAATGAAAGGCTTCCCGCATACGGATTACCCTGATGCTGTACGGCTGGAAACACCTGCACCTGTTCATGTGCTACCTGGTTTTGAAGAAGGATGGGTTACCGTTCAGGATGCATCAGCACAAGGCTGCATGACCTGGCTTGCGCCACAAAACGGTGAACACATTCTGGATCTTTGCGCTGCCCCCGGCGGTAAAACAACGCATATCCTTGAGGTGGCACCAGAAGCGCAGGTTGTTGCGGTTGATATTGACGAACAGCGCCTCTCTCGCGTTTACGACAATTTAAAACGCCTTGGTATGAAGGCGACCGTGAAACAAGGTGATGGCCGCTACCCTTCCCAATGGTGTGGCGAGCAACAGTTTGATCGCATTTTATTAGATGCGCCTTGTTCAGCAACCGGTGTGATTCGTCGCCATCCGGATATTAAATGGTTACGTCGCGATCGCGATATCCCGGAACTCGCGCAATTGCAGTCTGAAATTCTCGACGCCATTTGGCCGCATTTAAAATCCGGTGGAACCCTGATCTATGCCACCTGTTCGGTGTTACCGGAAGAGAATAGCCTGCAGATTAAAGCCTTTTTGCAACGTACCGCTGATGCCGAACTTTGCGAAACAGGAACACCAGAGCAACCGGGTAAACAAAATCTGCCTGGTGCCGAAGAGGGCGACGGCTTCTTTTACGCTAAGCTAATCAAAAAGTGATGAGATAACGGGTCGCGACTGATGAAAATTATCATTCTGGGTGCCGGCCAGGTTGGCGGCACACTGGCGGAAAACCTGGTTGGCGAGAACAACGATATTACTGTTGTCGATACCAACGGTGAGCGTCTGCGGACCTTGCAGGATAAATTTGACCTGCGGGTCGTGCAGGGACATGGCTCTCATCCACGCGTATTGCGGGAGGCAGGTGCCGACGACGCCGATATGCTGGTTGCTGTAACCAGTTCAGATGAAACCAATATGGTTGCCTGCCAGGTAGCCTACTCACTTTTCAACACCCCTAATCGCATCGCTCGTATCCGCTCACCTGACTACGTGCGCGATGCCGATAAGCTATTTCATTCAGATGCTGTGCCGATTGATCATCTGATCGCACCAGAGCAGTTGGTTATCGATAATATTTACCGACTGATTGAGTATCCCGGCGCATTGCAGGTGGTGAACTTCGCTGAGGGTAAAGTCAGCCTGGCTGTGGTTAAAGCCTATTATGGCGGCCCGCTGATTGGTAATGCACTTTCGACCATGCGCGAACATATGCCGCATATCGATACTCGTGTGGCAGCCATTTTCCGCCACGATCGCCCTATTCGTCCGCAAGGTTCGACCATTGTTGAAGCGGGTGATGAAGTGTTCTTTATTGCCGCTTCACAACACATCCGCGCGGTGATGAGTGAATTGCAACGTCTGGAAAAACCGTATAAGCGGATCATGCTGGTTGGTGGTGGTAATATCGGTGCAGGGCTGGCGCGTCGTCTGGAAAAAGATTACAGCGTTAAACTCATCGAACGTAATCAGCAGCGCGCTGCCGAACTGGCGGAAAAGTTGCAGAATACGATCGTCTTTTTTGGTGATGCGTCGGATCAAGAACTGCTGGCCGAAGAACATATCGATCAAGTTGATCTGTTTATTGCCGTCACCAACGATGACGAAGCCAATATCATGTCCGCCATGCTCGCCAAACGCATGGGAGCGAAAAAGGTGATGGTATTGATCCAGCGTCGCGCTTATGTGGATCTGGTTCAGGGGAGCGTGATCGATATTGCGATTTCACCGCAACAAGCAACCATCTCTGCGTTGCTTAGTCACGTGCGAAAAGCCGATATTGTTGGTGTTTCCTCATTGCGCCGCGGTGTTGCAGAAGCTATTGAAGCCGTTGCTCACGGTGATGAAAGCACCTCACGCGTTGTCGGCAGAGTCATTGATGAAATCAAGCTACCGCCAGGAACGATTATTGGTGCTGTGGTGCGCGGCAATGATGTCATGATTGCTAATGACAATCTGCGCATTGAGCAAGGCGATCACGTAATTATGTTCCTCACAGATAAAAAGTTTATTACCGACGTCGAAAGACTCTTCCAGCCAAGTCCTTTCTTCTTGTAATTAATAAGGCGTCTTCTGGCGCCTTATTATTTCCCTTTTCTTTTCAAGGATTAATTAAATTCATTCCCGGCAGGAAAATAGCTTAACATTTGTTAGACTTATGATTGTCGGCTTCATAGGGAGAATAACATGAGCATTATTAAAGAATTTCGCGAATTTGCGATGCGCGGGAACGTGGTGGATTTGGCGGTGGGTGTCATTATCGGTGCGGCCTTCGGTAAGATTGTCTCTTCACTGGTTGCCGATATCATCATGCCGCCGCTGGGTTTATTAATTGGTGGGATCGACTTTAAACAGTTTGCTGTCACGCTACGCGATGCGCAAGGGGATATCCCAGCAGTCGTTATGCATTACGGTGTCTTCATTCAAAACGTCTTTGATTTTCTGATTGTGGCCTTTGCCATCTTTATGGCGATTAAGCTAATCAATAAACTGAATCGGAAAAAAGAAGAACCAGCAGCTGCACCTGCACCAACTAAAGAAGAAGTATTACTGACCGAGATCCGTGATTTGCTGAAAGAGCAGAATAACCGCTCTTAAAAAGCCCCTGAAAGCAGAAGGCCAGTGGTAAAAAAGTGATTTACTTTCTTGCCACTGGCCTCCCAGTTTCCCCGATTGCCATGTTTTCCTTTCCGCATGTAACTGCCTTTCCCCTTCTTATTTTTCTCTACACGCTGTCGGAATAAAGGATCATGTAGCAATGCTTCTATCGCATTATCTTTTATCTGTCCTTTAGTATGCTGATATCGGCTCATAAAAACTCCAGTTGGTTATTTAACGGCGCGAGTGTAATCCCGCCAGTGCAAAAAATCAACAACCACTCTTAACGCCACTCGCCCCTTGTTCAAGGGCTTCAAGAATCGAGCAATAAACACTGCTATGAGCGGTCCCACAACAGGCATCGTTAAGGCGTTGGAGGGAACGCTGCATACTCTGCAACTCGGCTATCCGTGCTTCGACTTCCTGCAATCTTTCCTGCACAATGCCTTTTGACTCCTGACAGGTATGGTGTTCAGGATCGATACGGATCGACAGCAACTCGCGGATCGACTCCAGACTGAAACCAAGTTGTCTGGCATGGCGGATAAATTTCAATCGCTGGAGATCGCTTTCGGTATACAGGCGAAACCCACCTTCGGTACGTACTTCATGCTCCATCATCTGCTGCTTTTCGTAATAACGAATCGTGTCGGGTGTTACTTCCGCCATTTTTGCCAGCTCACCAATGCGATACATACATACTCCACTAGTTATCGTTGATTTTATTCAACAACTTGTCAGCATAATCGCCGCGTAAAAAATCGGTACTCAATCCTGCTTGTCGCAGCTTTAACTCCAGTAATGACAATCGACGACTAATCTCTTGATATTGCGGATCATCGTGACGGATACCTTCGAGGATATCCATAAGATGAATTGCTTCCCTCCGCTGCTCAAGTTCTGGCGGTAAGCAACCAGCATTCTTCAACAAGCGATACCCCGCACGTAATTCTGGTGGCACGTGGGAATCATCATCCAGGATTAATGGTTCGCCGCTACCAGGTAGGTTATCAAACTCACCTTTCGCTTGCGCTTCTGCTATATGGCGCTCTGCCCACTGGTCAAGTAACCACATAAATACTCCAGGGGATGAACAAAAAGAGTACAGCTATTGTAGATAAGTGGGGATACTACGGGTATAAAAAAACCCGCCGGGGCGGGTTTTTTTACGTTGCTTCAGATTACTCTGCAGCAGCTTCTGCTTTCTCTGAACGATCAACCAGCTCGATGTAAGCCATCGGCGCGTTGTCGCCTGCACGGAAGCCACACTTCAGAATACGAGTGTAACCACCGGCACGGCTCGCGAAACGCGGGCCCAGTTCGTTAAACAGTTTTGCCACGATCTCGTTATCACGAGTACGGGCGAATGCCAGACGACGATTAGCAACGCTATCAGTCTTGGCAAGAGTAATCAGCGGCTCAACTACGCGGCGCAGCTCTTTCGCTTTAGGCAGAGTCGTCTTGATGATTTCATGACGAACCAGTGAACCTGCCATATTGCGGAACATAGCCTGGCGATGGCTGCTGTTGCGGTTCAGTTGACGACCACTCTTACGATGGCGCATGACCTTATCCTTCTCAGTAAAACCTTAACCTGTGATCCGGTTACTCGTCAGCGATGCTTGCCGGTGGCCAGTTTTCCAGGCGCATGCCCAGAGACAGTCCACGGGAAGCCAGCACGTCTTTAATCTCAGTAAGAGATTTTTTACCAAGGTTAGGCGTTTTAAGGAGCTCAACCTCGGTACGCTGTACCAGATCACCGATATAGTGGATAGCTTCTGCTTTAAGGCAGTTAGCAGAGCGGACAGTCAATTCCAGATCGTCAACAGGGCGCAGCAGGATCGGATCGAACTCTGGTTTCTCTTCTTTCACTTCAGGCTGACGTACATCACGTAAGTCAACGAAAGCTTCCAGTTGTTCAGCCAGAATGGTTGCCGCACGACGAATCGCCTCTTCAGGATCGATTGTGCCGTTGGTTTCCATTTCGATGACCAGCTTGTCCAGGTCGGTACGCTGTTCTACACGCGCTGCTTCAACATTGTAGGCAATACGCTCCACAGGGCTGTAGCATGCGTCGACCAGCAGACGGCCGATTGGGCGCTCATCTTCTTCCGAATGAATTCGGGTAGAAGCCGGCACATAACCACGACCGCGCTGAACTTTGATACGCATGCTAATAGACGCGTTCTCATCGGTCAGGTGGCAGATCACGTGCTGCGGCTTGACGATTTCGACATCACCGTCGTGGGTGATATCGGCTGCAGTCACAGGGCCAATGCCAGATTTATTCAAGGTAAGAATAACTTCATCTTTGCCCTGAACTCTCACCGCCAGCCCTTTCAGGTTGAGCAGGATTTCCAGGATATCTTCCTGAACGCCTTCTTTGGTGCTGTACTCATGTAGTACACCATCAATCTCAACCTCGGTCACCGCGCAACCCGGCATCGATGAGAGCAGAATACGGCGCAGTGCGTTACCCAGAGTATGGCCAAAGCCACGCTCTAAAGGCTCAAGGGTCACCTTGGCGTGCGTCGAACTCACTTGCTCGATATCAACCAGGCGCGGTTTTAGAAACTCTGTCACAGAACCCTGCATTGTGTCCTCTCTTTGGTACTAAGCTTTACTTGGAGTAAAGCTCGACGATCAGGTGTTCGTTAATGTCCGCAGACAGATCAGAACGCTCCGGCTTACGCTTAAACGTACCTTCCATCTTGCCAGCATCAACTTCCAGCCAGGTTGGCTTTTCACGCTGCTCAGCCAGCTCCAGAGCGGCTTTCACGCGAGACTGCTTCTTCGCTTTCTCACGAATGCTTACAACGTCATTCGGACTAACCTGATAAGAAGCGATGTTAACAACACGACCGTTTACCATAATTGCTTTATGGCTAACCAGCTGACGTGCTTCTGCACGAGTGGCACCGAAGCCCATACGGTATACAACGTTGTCCAGACGACCTTCCAGCAGAGCCAACAGGTTTTCACCGGTGTTGCCTTTCAGACGTGCTGCTTCTTTGTAGTAGTTACGGAACTGACGCTCCAGCACACCATAGATACGGCGAACTTTTTGCTTTTCACGCAACTGCACACCATAGTCAGACAGACGCGGTTTACGCGCACCGTGCTGGCCAGGAGCTTGTTCAATTTTACACTTGGTATCGATCGCGCGAACGCCAGACTTAAGGAATAAGTCGGTGCCCTCACGACGGCTCAGCTTGAGCTTAGGACCCAAATATCTTGCCATTTTCTTTCTCCAACAAACCTGGAAAACGAGGCGTTATACGCGACGTTTTTTCGGCGGACGACAACCGTTATGAGGGATCGGAGTCACATCAGTAATGTTAGTGATGCGGAAACCTGCGGCGTTCAGAGCACGAATAGTAGATTCGCGGCCTGGACCCGGACCTTTAACCATAACTTCCAGATTCTTGATGCCGTATTCTTTCACGGCGTCAGCGCAACGCTCTGCTGCAACCTGAGCTGCAAACGGAGTGGATTTGCGAGAACCACGGAAACCGGAACCACCGGCTGTTGCCCAACCCAACGCGTTACCCTGACGATCAGTGATAGTCACGATGGTGTTGTTGAAAGAAGCATGGATATGAGCCACGCCGTCAGAGACTTGTTTTCTTACACGTTTACGTGCACGAATTGGTGCCTTTGCCATTATTCAATCACCCCGATTATTTCTTGATCGGTTTGCGCGGACCCTTACGGGTACGTGCGTTGGTCTTGGTACGCTGACCGCGAACCGGGAGACCACGACGATGACGCAAACCGCGATAGCAACCAAGATCCATCAGGCGCTTGATGCTCATGCTGATTTCACGGCGCAGATCACCTTCAACGACAAATTTGGCAACTTCGTCACGCAGCGTGTCGATTTGTCCTTCAGACAGCTCACTGATCTTAACATCTTCAGCGATACCCGCTGCAGCCAGGATGGCTTTAGAACGGGTCTTGCCGACGCCATAAATCGAAGTTAATGCGATTACGGCATGCTTATGATCAGGAATGTTAATGCCTGCTATACGGGCCACTATGCACTCCTACTATTTAATATGTACGTTCCATGCTGAAAAGCCCGTTTTCAGGATACTCAAATGGAAACGCACAGACATACAAAAGATTGGCTGGCTAATCTAGCCAGCTCAACCCAACTTTGCAAGAAAAATATGCGAAAAAATCAGCCTTGGCGCTGTTTATGCTTCGGCTCGGCACTGCAAATCACACGGATGACACCATCACGCTTAACGATTTTGCAGTTACGGCATAATTTCTTGACGGAAGCACGAACTTTCATTTTTACTCTCCGTAACTTCTCGGGCGACCAATTATCGGCCGTAGCCTTTCAGGTTCGCCTTCTTCAATGCAGACTCATACTGACTGGACATCATCAGAGTTTGCACTTGAGCCATAAAGTCCATAATCACGACAACAACGATAAGCAGTGAGGTCCCACCGAAGTAGAACGGTACTTTCATTGCATCACGCATGAACTCCGGGATCAGGCAGATAAAGGTAATGTACAGCGCACCAACCAGGGTCAGGCGGGTCATTACTTTATCGATATACTTCGCCGTTTGCTCTCCCGGACGAATTCCTGGTACAAATGCACCGGACTTCTTCAGGTTATCTGCTGTTTCACGCGGGTTGAAAACCAACGCCGTGTAGAAGAAACAGAAGAAGATGATTGCAGACGCATAGAGTAACACATAAAGCGGTTGCCCAGGCTGCAAATACAGCGAAATTGTTGTCAGCCAGTTCCAACCAGTACCGCCCCCGAACCATGACGCGATGGTCGCCGGGAACAGAATAATACTGGAAGCGAAGATTGCCGGGATTACCCCCGCCATATTCACTTTCAGCGGTAAATGTGTGCTCTGTGCAGCATAGACACGACGACCTTGCTGACGTTTCGCGTAGTTTACCACAATGCGGCGTTGACCACGCTCAACAAATACAACAAAGAACGTCACTGCAAATACTAATACTGCAACCAACAGCAACACGAGGAAGTGCAGGTCGCCTTGACGCGCTTGCTCGATAGTATGGGCAATGGCTGGCGGGAGTCCCGCGACAATACCGGCGAAGATAATGATTGAAATACCGTTGCCGATACCTCGTTCAGTAATCTGTTCGCCCAACCACATCAGGAACATGGTTCCTGTGACCAGACTTACAACAGCGGTGAAGTAGAATGCAAAGCCCGGGTTAATGACCAGGCCTTGCATACCAGGCATATTCGGCAGACCGGTAGCAATACCGATCGACTGGAATATTGCCAGCACCAGAGTACCGTAGCGGGTGTACTGGCTGATCTTACGACGACCAGACTCCCCTTCTTTCTTAATTTCTGCCAACGTTGGGTGAACCACCGTCAGCAGCTGGATAATGATCGATGCCGAAATATACGGCATGATCCCCAGAGCAAAGATAGAAGCACGGCTGAGAGCACCACCAGAGAACATGTTAAACATTTCAATGATGGTGCCTCGCTGTTGCTCAAGCAGTTTGGCAAGTACAGCGGCATCAATACCAGGGATCGGAATAAAAGAGCCAATACGGAACACAATCAGCGCACCGATAACAAACAACAGTCTGCGTTTCAGCTCGCCTAAGCCACCTTTGGCACTTTGAAAATCTAATCCCGGTTGTTTAGCCATCTGCTACTTATTCCTCGATTTTACCGCCAGCAGCTTCGATAGCAGCACGAGCGCCTTTAGTAACACGCAGGCCACGAACAGTTACCGGAGTAGTTACTTCGCCAGCCAGGATCACTTTCGCGAACTCGATCTGGATACCGATAATGTTAGCCGCTTTCAGCGTGTTCAGGTCTACAACACCGCCTTCTACTTTAGCCAGGTCAGACAGACGAACTTCGGCTGTAATCGCTGCTTTACGAGAAGTGAAGCCGAATTTCGGCAGACGACGGTACAGAGGCATCTGACCACCCTCGAAACCGCGACGTACGCCACCGCCAGAACGAGACTTCTGACCTTTGTGACCACGACCACCGGTTTTACCGAGGCCAGAACCGATACCACGACCCAAGCGTTTACCCGCCTTTTTGGAGCCTTCGGCCGGAGACAGAGTATTTAAACGCATCTCTTACTCCTCAACTTTAACCATGAAGGAAACCGCGTTGATCATACCGCGAATAGCAGGAGTATCCTCGCGCTCTACGGTGTGACCAATACGACGCAGACCCAGGCCAAGCAGCGTTGCCTTGTGTTTCGGCAGACGACCGATTGCACTGCGGGTTTGAGTAATTTTAATAGTCTTTGCCATGGTTTATTTCCCCAGAATTTCTTCAACGGATTTACCACGCTTGGCAGCGACCATTTCTGGAGAATTCATATTTTCCAGGCCATCGATAGTTGCACGAACCACGTTAATCGGGTTGGTGGAACCATACGCTTTAGCCAGAACGTTATGAACCCCAGCGACTTCCAGAACGGCGCGCATTGCACCACCGGCGATGATACCGGTACCTTCGGAAGCCGGCTGCATGAATACGCGAGAACCCGTATGAACACCTTTAACAGGGTGTTGCAGAGTGCCGTTATTCAGCGCGACGTTAATCATATTGCGACGGGCTTTTTCCATCGCTTTCTGGATCGCTGCTGGAACTTCACGCGCTTTACCGTAACCAAAACCAACGCGACCGTTACCATCGCCAACTACAGTCAGAGCTGTGAAGGAGAAAATACGACCACCTTTAACGGTTTTAGATACGCGGTTTACCGCGATCAGCTTTTCCTGCAGTTCGCCAGCTTGTTTTTCGATGTGAGCCATCTTACACCTCTACCTTAGAACTGAAGGCCAGCTTCACGGGCAGCATCTGCCAGTGCCTGGACACGACCATGATATTGGAACCCGGAACGGTCAAAGGATACATCTTTGATGCCTTTTTCCAGAGCGCGTTCAGCGACAGCTTTACCCACAGCTGCAGCCGCGTCTTTGTTACCGGTGTACTTCAGTTGTTCAGCGATAGCTTTTTCTACAGTAGAAGCAGCTACCAGAACTTCAGAACCGTTCGGTGCAATTACCTGTGCGTAAATGTGACGCGGGGTACGATGTACCACCAGGCGAGTTGCGCCCAGCTCCTGGAGCTTGCGGCGTGCGCGGGTCGCACGACGGATACGAGCAGATTTCTTATCCATAGTGTTACCTTACTTCTTCTTAGCCTCTTTGGTACGCACGACTTCGTCGGCGTAACGAACACCCTTGCCTTTGTAAGGCTCAGGACGACGGTAGGCGCGCAGATCCGCTGCAACCTGGCCGATCACCTGCTTATCAGCGCCTTTCAGCACGATTTCAGTCTGAGTCGGACATTCAGCAGTGATACCCGCAGGCAGCTGATGGTCAACAGGATGAGAGAAACCCAGAGACAGGTTAATCACATTGCCTTTAACCGCTGCACGGTAACCTACACCAACCAGCTGCAGCTTCTTAGTGAAGCCTTCGGTAACACCGATAACCATTGAGTTCAGCAGGGCACGCGCGGTACCAGCCTGTGCCCAACCGTCTGCGTAACCATCACGCGGACCGAAGGTCAGGGTATTATCTGCATGTTTAACTTCAACAGCATCGTTGAGAGTACGAGTCAGCTCGCCGTTTTTACCTTTGATCGTAATAACCTGACCGTTGATTTTTACGTCAACGCCGGCAGGAACAACGACCGGTGCTTTAGCAACACGAGACATTTTTTCCTCCGATTAGGCTACGTAGCAGATAATTTCGCCACCAAGACCAGCCTGGCGCGCTGCACGATCAGTCATAACACCTTTAGAGGTAGAAACAACTGCGATACCCAGACCCGCCATAACTTTCGGCAGCTCATCTTTACGTTTATAGATGCGCAGACCTGGGCGGCTGACACGCTGAATGCTTTCTACAACAGCTTTGCCCTGGAAATACTTCAGAGTAAGTTCCAGTTCAGGCTTGGTGTCGCCTTCAACTTTAAAATCTTCAATAAAACCTTCTTCCTTCAGCACGTTGGCGATTGCCACTTTCAGCTTGGAGGAAGGCATGGTGACCGCAGCTTTGTTCGCGGCCTGACCGTTACGGATACGGGTCAGCATATCCGCGATCGGATCTTGCATGCTCATCTGTCTTTACTCCCGTGATTCAATTGGTGACAATTACCAGCTAGCCTTTTTCAGACCCGGGATTTCACCGCGCATAGCGGCTTCACGGACCTTAATACGGCTCAACCCGAACTTCCGCAGGAAACCATGCGGACGACCTGTTTGACGGCAGCGGTTACGCTGACGAGACGGGCTGGAATCACGCGGCAGAGTCTGCAGCTTGAGAACAGCGTTCCAACGATCTTCGTCGGAAGCGTTCACATCAGAGATGATCGCTTTCAGTTCAGCGCGTTTCGCGAAGTATTTATCAGCTAAAGCTACGCGTTTTACTTCGCGTGCTTTCATTGATTGCTTAGCCATTTAGTAACCCTACCTTACTTGCGGAACGGGAAGTCAAAGGCAGCCAGCAGAGCGCGGCCTTCTTCGTCAGATTTCGCAGTAGTGGTAATGGTAATATCCAAACCACGAACGCGGTCGACTTTATCGTAGTCGATTTCTGGGAAGATGATCTGCTCACGGACACCCATGCTGTAGTTACCACGACCGTCGAAAGACTTAGCGGACAGGCCACGGAAGTCACGGATACGAGGTACAGCAATAGTGATCAGGCGCTCAAAGAACTCCCACATGCGTTCGCCACGCAGAGTTACTTTACAGCCGATCGGATAGCCCTGACGGATTTTGAAGCCTGCAACAGATTTGCGTGCTTTGGTGATCAGCGGTTTTTGGCCGGAGATTGCTGCCAGGTCTGCTGCTGCGTTATCCAGCAGTTTTTTGTCAGCGATCGCTTCACCAACACCCATGTTCAGGGTGATCTTCTCGACCCGAGGGACTTGCATGACAGAATTGTAGTTAAACTCAGTCATGAGTTTTTTAACTACTTCGTCTTTGTAGTAATCATGCAGTTTCGCCATCGTACTACTCCAAATTACTTGATAGTTTCGCTGTTAGACTTGAAGAAACGGACTTTTTTACCGTCTTCGAATCTAAAGCCTACACGGTCAGCCTTGCCGGTTGCCGCATTGAAGATTGCTACGTTGGAAACCTGAATAGCGGCTTCTTTTTCAACGATGCCACCCGGTTGGTTCAGGGCCGGAACCGGCTTCTGATGTTTCTTAACCAGGTTGATACCTTCAACAATGACCTTGCCGGAAGACAGGACATTCTTAACTTTACCGCGTTTACCTTTATCTTTACCGGTTAACACGATAACTTCGTCATCACGACGGATTTTCGCTGCCATGATTCGCTCCTTAGAGTACTTCTGGTGCCAGAGAGATAATTTTCATGAACTTCTCACTACGAAGCTCACGAGTTACCGGCCCAAAAATACGCGTACCGATAGGCTGCTCGCTGTTGTTGTTCAGAAGAACACAAGCATTACCATCGAAGCGAATGACAGAACCGTCCGGGCGACGAACACCCTTCTTGGTGCGCACCACTACCGCCTTCAGCACATCACCTTTTTTGACCTTACCACGCGGAATTGCTTCTTTGATGGTGATCTTGATGATGTCGCCTACGCCTGCGTAGCGACGGTGCGAGCCACCCAGAACCTTGATACACATTACGCGACGTGCACCGGAGTTGTCGGCGACGTTCAGCATAGTCTGTTCTTGGATCATTTTAGTGCTCCGCTAATGTCAACTACTACTGAGACCCGAAAATCAGGTCGTTAAAAATCCCCATATCGAGGGCGCGGCATTATAACACCGCTTCAAAGATATGGGTAGAAAAAATAAACGGCTCATTTCTGAGCCGTTTATTCGTATCGAGAGAGTGTACTGTATTACAGAACCGCTTTCTCTACAACGCGAACCAGCGTCCAGGATTTAGTCTTGGACAGCGGACGGCATTCGCGGATTTCAACCACGTCACCGATACCGCATTCGTTGTTCTCGTCATGTACGTGCAGTTTGGTCGTACGCTTGATGAATTTACCGTAGATCGGGTGTTTCACAAAACGTTCGATAGCAACAACAATGGATTTCTCCATTTTGTCGCTAACAACGCGACCTTGCAGAGTACGGATTTTATCGGTCATTACGCACCCGCCTTCTCGTTCAGTAAAGTCTTAACGCGTGCGACATCGCGACGCACTTGCTTCAACAGGTGAGACTGTTGCAGCTGGCCACTTGCAGCCTGCATACGCAGGTTGAACTGCTCACGCAGCAGGTTCAGCAGCTCGGTGTTCAGCTCTTCAACGCTCTTCTCACGCAGCTCTTTTGCTTTCATTACATCACCGTCTTAGTTACAAAGGTGGTTTTAATCGGCAGTTTCGCTGCTGCCAGCTTGAATGCTTCACGGGCCAGCTCTTCCGGAACACCGTCCATTTCATACAGGACTTTACCCGGCTGAATCAAGGCAACCCAATACTCCACGTTACCTTTACCTTTACCCATACGCACTGCCAGCGGCTTTTCAGTGATCGGTTTGTCCGGGAACACACGGATCCAGATCTTACCTTGACGCTTAACTGCACGGGTCATAGCACGACGTGCTGCTTCGATCTGACGTGCAGTCAGACGACCACGGCCAACAGCTTTCAGACCGAAGCTGCCGAAGCTAACATCCGTACCCTGCGCCAGACCGCGGTTACGGCCTTTGTGCATTTTACGGAATTTTGTACGCTTTGGTTGTAACATCAGCGACGCTCCTTATTTACGGCCTTTACGCTGCTGCTTTTTAGGCTGAGCAGCCGGTTTTTCCGGTTGTTCAACAGCAGCCATACCACCCAGGATCTCGCCTTTGAAGATCCACACTTTAACGCCGATTACACCGTAAGTGGTGTGCGCTTCAGAGGTGTTGTAGTCGATGTCAGCACGCAGAGTGTGCAGCGGTACGCGACCTTCGCGGTACCATTCGGTACGTGCGATTTCCGCGCCGCCCAGACGGCCGCTAACTTCAACTTTAATACCTTTAGCGCCCAGACGCATTGCGTTCTGTACAGCACGCTTCATAGCACGACGGAACATAACGCGACGTTCCAGCTGAGAAGTGATGCTGTCAGCAACCAGTTTTGCGTCCAGTTCAGGCTTACGAACTTCGGCGATGTTGATCTGTGCAGGAACGCCAGCGATGTCCGCTACGACCTTACGCAGTTTTTCTACGTCTTCACCTTTTTTACCGATAACGATACCCGGGCGAGCAGTGTGAATGGTTACACGGATGCTCTTAGCCGGACGCTCGATAACGATACGAGATACGGACGCTTTAGCCAGTTCCTTAGTCAGGTACTGACGTACTTTAAAATCGCTGTCCAGGTTGTCAGCGAATTCTTTGGTGTTCGCAAACCAGGTAGAGTTCCATGGTTTTACAATACCCAGGCGAATACCATTAGGATGTACTTTCTGACCCATTGCTAGTCTCCAGAGTCTCAGCGATCGGACACAACCACAGTGATGTGGCTGGTGCGCTTCAGGATGCGATCTGCACGACCTTTTGCACGCGGCATAATGCGCTTCATGCTCGGGCCTTCGTCTACGAAAATTTTCGTAACTTTCAGATCGTCAATGTCAGCGCCATCGTTGTGTTCAGCGTTAGCAATGGCAGATTCCAGAACTTTCTTGACCAGTACAGCCGCTTTCTTGTTGGTGTAGGTCAAAATATCCAGAGCCTGCGACACTTTCTTACCGCGAATCAGGTCAGCAACAAGGCGAACCTTCTGAGCAGAAGAACGAGCATGGCGATGTTTAGCGATAGTTTCCATCTCTTCCTCCTACCTTATTTCTTCTTCGCTTTTTTATCAGCAGCGTGGCCGCGATAAGTACGAGTCGGTGCGAATTCACCCAGTTTGTGACCGACCATTTCGTCGGTTACAAATACCGGAACGTGCTGACGACCATTATGGACAGCGATGGTCAAACCGATCATGTTAGGAAAGATCGTTGAACGACGGGACCAAGTGCGCAGGGGCTTCTTGTCTCCGCTTTCCACCGCTTTCTCTACCTTCTTCAGCAAGTGCAGGTCAATAAAAGGACCTTTCTTGAGAGAACGTGGCATGGCTTATCCTCTAAAATTATTTGCTACGGCGACGTACGATGAATTTATCAGTACGCTTGTTGCTGCGGGTCTTCTTACCTTTGGTCTGAACGCCCCACGGAGTTACCGGGTGCTTACCAAAGTTACGACCTTCACCACCACCATGTGGGTGGTCTACCGGGTTCATCGCGGTACCGCGAACGGTCGGACGAACACCACGCCAGCGTGCAGCACCTGCTTTACCCAGAACGCGCAGCATATGCTCAGCATTGCCAACTTCGCCCAGAGTTGCACGGCAGTCTGCTTCTACTTTACGCATTTCACCAGAACGCAGACGCAGGGTGACATAAGCACCATCACGAGCAACGATCTGAACGTAAGTACCAGCGGAACGTGCCAGCTGACCGCCTTTACCTGGTTTCATTTCTACGTTATGAACAGTAGAACCAACCGGGATGTTGCGCATCGGCAGGGTGTTACCTGGTTTGATTGCAGCATCAACGCCAGACTGAATCTGGTCGCCAGCTTTCAGGCCTTTAGGGGCCAGGATGTAACGGCGTTCACCGTCTTTGTACAGAACCAGCGCGATGTTCGCGGAACGGTTCGGATCGTACTCAAGACGTTCAACAACTGCCGGGATACCGTCTTTGTTGCGTTTGAAGTCAACAATACGGTAAGCCTGCTTGTGGCCACCACCGATATGACGAGTGGTGATACGGCCATTGTTGTTACGACCACCGGATTTGCTGTTTTTTTCCAGCAACGGAGCAAAAGGTTTGCCCTTGTGCAGCTCAGGGTTAACCACTTTAACAACGTGGCGACGACCCGGAGATGTCGGTTTACATTTAACAACTGCCATTGTATTACTCCTCCGACTTACTCAGCGCCGCCAACGAAGTCCAGATTCTGGCCTTCTTTCAGGGTGACGTAAGCTTTTTTCCAGTCGCTACGACGACCGATACGCTGTCCGTGACGTTTAACTTTCCCTTTAACTACCAGGGTGTTAACGACTTCGACTTCGACTTCAAACAGTTTCTGCACAGCAGCTTTGATTTCTGCTTTGGTCGCGTCTTTAGCAACTTTGAGTACGATGGTGTTGGATTTTTCCATCGCAGTAGACGCTTTTTCAGAAACGTGCGGTGCACGCAGCACCTTCAGCAGACGTTCTTCACGAATCATGCCAGCATCTCCTCAACTTGCTTAACAGCATCAGCAGTCATTACGACTTTGTCGAAGGCGATCAGGCTAACCGGGTCGATACCAGTTGCATCGCGTACGTCAACCTTGTGCAGGTTGCGCGCAGCCAGGAACAGGTTTTCGTCCAGCTCACCGGTGATGATCAGCACATCTTCCAGAGCCATGTCTTTCAGTTTCTGTGCCAGCAGCTTAGTTTTCGGCGCTTCTACAGAGAACTTCTCGACAACGATCAGACGATCCTGACGTACCAGTTCGGACAGGATGCTTTTCAGCGCGCCGCGGTACATCTTCTTGTTAACTTTTTGACTGTGGTCCTGCGGACGAGCAGCAAAGGTCACGCCACCAGAACGCCAGATCGGGCTCTTGATAGAACCAGAACGCGCACGGCCGGTGCCTTTCTGGCGCCACGGTTTTTTACCGGAACCAGTTACTTCAGCACGAGTCTTCTGAGCACGAGTACCCTGACGAGCACCAGCTGCATAAGCAACAACAACCTGGTGAACCAGCGCTTCGTTGAAATCACGACCGAAGGTAGTTTCGGAAACAGTCAGCGCGCTCTGCGCGTCTTTCAATACTAATTCCATTGCTATCTCCTTACGCCTTCACAGCTGGTTTAACGATCAGGTCGCTACCGGTTGCACCCGGGACAGCACCTTTAACCAGCAGCAGGTTGCGCTCAGCGTCAACGCGTACTACGTCAAGGCTCTGAACGGTTACACGTTCGTTACCCATCTGACCTGCCATTTTCTTGCCTTTGAACACTTTGCCCGGAGTCTGGTTCTGACCGATAGAACCCGGAACGCGGTGAGACAAGGAGTTACCGTGAGTAGCGTCCTGGGTACGGAAGTTCCAGCGCTTAACGGTACCTGCGAAACCTTTACCTTTAGAGGTGCCAGTTACGTCAACTTTTTTAACGTCAGCAAACAGTTCAACGCTAATGCTCTGACCTACAGTGAACTCTTCGCCTTCAGCCAGGCGGAATTCCCACAGACCACGGCCAGCTTCTACGCCAGCTTTAGCGAAGTGGCCAGCTTCAGGCTTGGTCACACGGTTAGCTTTTTTAGCACCGGTGGTTACCTGAATAGCACGGTAGCCATCGTTAGCCAGGTCTTTAACCTGAGTAACGCGGTTTGCTTCAACTTCGATTACGGTTACTGGGATAGAAACGCCGTCTTCTGTGAAGATACGGGTCATACCCACTTTTTTACCGACTAAACCAATCATTGTTTCAACCTCTCAATCGCTCAATGACCTGATTAACCCAGGCTGATCTGCACGTCTACACCGGCAGCCAGATCCAGACGCATCAGAGCATCAACGGTTTTCTCGGTTGGCTCAACGATGTCAACCAGACGCAAGTGAGTACGGATTTCGTACTGATCGCGCGCGTCTTTGTTGACGTGCGGGGAGATCAGAACAGTGAAGCGCTCTTTGCGTGTCGGCAGCGGGATCGGACCACGGACCTGCGCACCAGTGCGCTTGGCAGTCTCGACGATTTCCGCGGTTGCTTGATCGATCAGACGATGATCAAACGCTTTCAGGCGGATACGGATTCTTTGGTTCTGCATGAGACCAGAGCTCCAATTATTTTATAAACGAAAATGATTACTCCTCAGACCCATTACGATTGATGGGAGAGTGTAACCGTTCTTACGTAGCTCCCCGATTGGGAGCATTGTTAGGTAGCCAAATTCGGCTAACTGAGGTTCAGATTGAACCTGCTGTCAACTACGACAAGCCCGCGCATTATACGCAAATCTGAGCCAGACGCAAGCATCGGGTAGAAATTAATCGCAACGCGCAGATTGCGAGCTGTATTCCACGAAATTTGTAAGGTTGTGAAGATAGCGTTTTTCACCGGAACCAGGTTAACAAATCAGCGATTTCTCCGTTGCTGAGCATCCGGAGTTATTCGATGGTGATACTCCAATTACAGAGGATGTTTTATGGACGCTACCCTTCCCTTTCTGATTTTGTACGCTTGTTTATCAGCCCTACTTTTTTTCTGGGATGCAAAGCATGGCTTGTTACCTGACAGATTTACGTGCCCGTTACTCTGGTCAGGTCTTTTGTTCTATCAGGTTTGTAATCCTGACGGTTTAGCCGATGCGTTATGGGGGGCGATTATTGGTTACGGCACATTCGCTGTCATTTACTGGGGGTATCGCATACTGCGTCATAAAGAAGGATTAGGCTATGGTGATGTGAAGTTTCTCGCCGCCCTTGGTGCCTGGCATACATGGACCTTCTTGCCACGACTGGTTTTCCTTGCTGCCTCATTCGCTTGCGGAGCCGTAGTTATTGGTCTGCTCATGAGAGGAAAAGAGTCATTAAAAAACCCGCTGCCGTTTGGGCCATTTCTGGCGGCTGCGGGTTTCGTTGTAGGCTGGGATAGTTTGCTGGCAGGCCGTTAATCTTTAACTTTTATTTGTGATTGCAGGTAATTTTGTAAACCGATTTTACCGATGAGATCCAGCTCAGTTTCGAGCCAGTCAATATGACCTTCTTCATCGGCAAGGATCTCGATCATCATATCACGGCTAACATAGTCATGAACGCTGTCGGCATACGCGATAGCCTCACGGAGATCCTTCGCGCCTTCCAGTTCTAATCGCAGGTCGGATTGCAGCATCTCCTCGACATCTTCACCAATCCCCAGTTTGCCTAAATCCTGTAAGTTAGGGATTCCTTCTAAAAACAAAATACGCTCGATATATTTATCAGCGTGTTTCATCTCATCAATAGATTCATGGTATTCGACGTCATTGAGACGCATCAGGCCCCAGTTTTTAAACATCCGGGCATGGAGAAAATACTGATTGATTGCGACAAGCTCATTTCCCAATAGTTTATTGAGATAATTTATGATTTTAACATCACCTTTCATTTTATAGTCCCTCCGCTTCCACTATTAGAGCGTAGATGGGGCTAGCGGGATGTCAAAAAATAAGCGTGGGCTTCAGGCAATCTCTTTAAATTCTGGCATCTGCATCAACTCGTCCTGCATCACTTCGCGCGCGGCGCGAATGCACTTACCGCATTGATTTCCCACAGGAATAAACTTACGCAATTGTTGGAAAGATTGCGGATGAAACTGACGGACTGCCTGGCGAATTTTTTTGTCACTTACACCATTACACAAACAAACGTACATGATTGCTCCCGTTCAAATTCTGCACAAAGTGTAAATGAGAATGGTTATGATTACAATAGCACAGTTTAATTTGCGCCATAGTTCAGCGAGTGAAATTACGACTAAATATTTCGAGCTCAAATTACGGGCAGCAAAAAGGGCGCCGAAGCGCCCTTTTTAATTCGAAACTAATTAACGTGTAATTAGCCCAGAACTTTAGCAACAACGCCCGCGCCAACGGTACGGCCGCCTTCACGGATTGCGAAACGCAGACCGTCGTCCATCGCGATCGGGTGAAT
>NZ_PTRX01000044.1:0-25488 GCF_002966045.1 Escherichia sp. MOD1-EC5189
CGCTGACCCGGCGGCGTGTTTGCCGTTGTTCCGTGTCAGTGGTGGCGCATTATAGGGAGTTATTCCGGCCTGACAAGCAAAAAATATAAAAACTTTATCGTTCGCTCATTTTTCAGGCAAAACATCCTGAACATGGTGTTTTCCGTCTAACTTATAGACAAAAACGAGCCCCAAAGGGCTCGTTTTATCATTACTGGACGGCGACAATCCTGTCTTCATTAACTTCCAGGCGAATAACTTTACCCGGAACCAATTCACCAGACAGTATTTGCTGTGCCAGCGGGTTTTCGATCTGCTGCTGGATAGCACGTTTCAGAGGACGTGCACCATAGACCGGATCGTAACCGTTCTCGCTCAGCAGTTTCAGCGCCTCGTCAGAAATGTGGATTTCATAACCACGTTCTTCCAGACGTTTGTACAGACGTTTCAACTGAATCTGCGCAATCGACGCAATGTGCTGTTCACCCAGCGGATGGAAGACCACCACTTCATCGATACGGTTAATGAATTCCGGACGGAAGTTATGGCTTACCACACCGAGTACCAGCTCTTTCATGTGCGCATAATCCAGTTCACCGAAGCGTTCCTGAATCAAATCGGAACCGAGGTTAGAGGTCATAATGACAACCGTATTACGGAAGTCGACCGTTCTCCCCTGCCCGTCAGTCAGACGCCCATCATCCAGTACCTGCAACAGAATGTTGAAGACATCCGGATGCGCTTTTTCCACTTCATCCAGCAGGATGACGGAATACGGACGACGACGCACTGCTTCGGTCAGGTAGCCACCTTCTTCATAACCGACATATCCCGGAGGCGCACCAACCAGACGAGACACCGAGTGTTTCTCCATAAACTCGGACATATCGATACGGACCATCGCCTCGTCGCTATCAAACATAAAGTTCGCCAGCGCCTTACAAAGCTCAGTTTTCCCCACACCCGTTGGGCCGAGGAACAGGAATGAACCAATCGGGCGATTCGGGTCAGCAAGCCCCGCACGGCTACGACGAATAGCGTTAGATACCGCATCAACCGCTTCGTTCTGACCAATAACGCGATGGTGCAGTTCTTGCTCCATACGCAGCAGTTTTTCGCGCTCGCTTTCCATCATGCGTGAAACCGGAATCCCCGTCCAACGCGCCAGCACTTCAGCAATTTCGGCGTCGGTCACTTTATTACGCAAGAGACGCATAGTTTTGCCTTCGAGCTGCGTTGCGGCTTCCAGTTGCTTTTCCAGTTCTGGAATTTTGCCATATTGCAGTTCAGACATCCGCGCCAGATCACCCACACGGCGAGCCTGTTCAATGGCGATTTTCGCCTGTTCCAGTTCCGCTTTAATGGTCTGCGTACCAGAAAGCGACGCTTTCTCAGCTTTCCACTCTTCTTCTAACTCGGAATACTGACGTTCTTTGTCGCTCAGTTCTTCGTTGAGCATATCCAGGCGTTTTTTACTGGCTTCATCAGACTCTTTCATTAACGCCTGTTGTTCCAGTTTGAGCTGGATGATACGACGATCGAGTCGGTCGAGTTCTTCTGGTTTTGAGTCAATCTGCATACGAATGCTGGATGCTGCTTCATCGATCAGGTCGATGGCTTTATCCGGCAGCTGACGGTCCGCAATGTAGCGATGAGACAACGTCGCCGCTGCAACAATTGCCGGGTCAGTAATTTGCACATGGTGGTGCAGCTCGTAACGTTCTTTCAGGCCACGCAGAATAGCAATGGTGTCTTCCACGGTTGGCTCGGCAACAAACACTTTCTGGAAACGACGTTCCAGCGCAGCATCTTTTTCGATGTACTGGCGATATTCGTCCAGTGTCGTGGCACCTACGCAGTGCAATTCACCACGCGCCAGCGCCGGTTTCAGCATGTTGCCGGCGTCCATTGCGCCATCGGCTTTACCCGCACCGACCATGGTATGTAATTCGTCGATAAACAGGATGACGTTGCCTTCCTGTTTGGCGAGATCGTTAAGCACGCCTTTTAAACGTTCTTCAAACTCACCGCGATATTTCGCCCCGGCCACCAGCGCGCCCATATCCAGCGCCAGTACGCGGCGGCCTTTCAGCCCTTCCGGTACTTCGCCATTGATAATACGCTGAGCCAGACCTTCAACGATGGCTGTTTTACCAACGCCTGGTTCACCAATCAGCACCGGGTTATTTTTAGTACGACGTTGCAGTACCTGAATGGTACGGCGAATTTCTTCATCACGGCCAATCACCGGATCGAGTTTGCCTTGTTCGGCTCGTTCGGTGAGGTCGATAGTGTATTTTTTCAAAGCCTGACGTTGGTCTTCAGCTCCTTGATCGTTCACGCTTTCACCTCCACGCATTTGTTCAATCGCTTGAGTAATGTTGGCGGTGGTCGCCCCTGCTGCTTTCAGGATGTCGGCCAGCGTGCCGCGAGACTCAAGTGCCGCCAGAACGAACAGTTCTGACGAGATAAAGTTATCACCACGTTTTTGCGCCAGCTTGTCGCAAAGATTAAGAACGCGCACCAGATCCTGTGAGGGCTGGACATCGCCACCAGTGCCTTCAACCTGCGGTAAACGATTTAATGCCTGATTGATATCTGTGCGCAACTGACCAGCATTGATGCCGGCGGATGTTAATAAAGGACTAACCGAACCCCCTTCCTGATTCAGCAGGGCGCTCATTAAATGAAGTGGTTCGATGAATTGGTTGTCGTGCCCGAGTGCAAGTGATTGGGCATCGGCAAGAGCAAGCTGGAATTTATTAGTAAGACGATCCAGACGCATAACTCCTCCCATAACGGATCAAAGTTGCTACTGGAGATTAAATGAGGTCATCCCTCAATTATTCAAGGTTATTGACCAGATTAATGTGAAAAGAAAATCACGCGTACCGGATCGTCTTGATTCTTTAGGTTATATCAGCCAAATGAAACTTGCCATACGACCGGTGGTCTTGTCGCGACGATAAGAGAAGAATGTCTCATTTTCCGTATATGTACAACGGTCGCCGCCGAAAATTTGCTCAACACCAACGTTCGCCAGACGCTGCCGGGCAAGCTGATAAATATCCGCCAGATATTTATCTCCATGCTGAATGAAAGCTGCACTCGCTTTGGCGTCTACTGCCATAAACGCCTCGCGAACCTCCGCCCCCACTTCAAACGCGCGTGGACCGATTGCCGGCCCTAACCAGGCGAGAATATTTTCCGGATTATCAGCAAAACAGGAAACCGTCTCCTCCAGCACGCCAGCGCACAGTCCACGCCAGCCAGCATGAGCGGCGGCGACTTCCGTTCCCGCTCGATTGCAAAACAGCACGGGGAGGCAGTCGGCAGTCATCACAGCGCAAACCGTGCCCGGCGTGTTGCTATAAGAGGCATCTGCTCGTTTTGAGGCATAAGGTTCGCCAGTAAGCTTAAGCACATCTTTGCCGTGTACCTGCTCAAGCCAGACCGGTTTTGAAGGCAAATTGCCCGCAGCAAAAAGTCGCTTACGATTTTCCTCGACGTGATCCGGGTTATCGCCACAATGGGCACCGAGGTTGAGCGAGTCATACGGCGGCAAGCTCACGCCGCCGATACGGGTAGAGCTACAAGCCGCAACACCTTTTGGCAGCGGCCACTGCGGGACAATCAGCTTACTCATAACCAGTCCACTTCATCCTTATGCTCTTCGAAATCGGCGCGCATCACCTCAATCAGCTCCACCATATCTTGTGGAATAGGCGCATGCCATTCCATTTCGATGCCGGAGATCGGGTGATAAAGACGCAGCATGGTTGCATGAAGCGCCTGGCGGTCAAACTTACGCAGCGTGGAGATAAACGCTTCCGAAGCACCTTTTGGCGGACGCGGACGGCCGCCATAAACCGGATCGCCCACCAGCGGATGAGTGATATGGGCCATATGCACGCGGATCTGGTGCGTACGTCCGGTTTCCAGACGCAACCGCAGACGCGTGTGCACACGGAAGTGTTCCATGATGCGATAGTGAGTGACCGCCGGTTTACCCATCGGATGCACCGCCATGTGAGTACGTTTGGTCGGGTGGCGGCTGATTGGTTCATCTACTGTACCGCCAGCGGTCATATGACCAATTGCCACCGCTTCATACTCACGAGTAATTTCACGCCGTTGCAAAGATTCGACTAAACGCGTCTGAGCCGGAACGGTTTTTGCCACAACCATCAGGCCGGTGGTGTCTTTATCCAGACGATGGACGATGCCCGCACGCGGTACATCGGCAATGGGCGGATAATAATGAAGCAACGCATTCAGTACCGTGCCATCCGGGTTACCCGCGCCAGGATGTACAACCAGGTCGCGTGGTTTATTAATGACGATGATATCTTCATCTTCATAGACGATATCCAGCGGGATATCCTGCGGTTCAAAACGCGCTTCTTCTTCAATCTCAGCGTTGATGGCCACCTGCTCGCCACCTAATACTTTTTCTTTCGGCTTATCACAAACTTTGCCGTTAACCAGCACGCGCTGGTCGAGGATCCATTCTTTTATTCGCGAACGTGAATAATCCGGGAACATTTCGGCCAAAGCCTGATCTAAGCGTTGACCGAGTTGGTTTTCGGACACCGTTGCAGTGAGCTGTACTCGTTGTGCCATATATACTGCTTCTTCGTTTATCGTTGGGGTTTTACGGCTTTGCCGTTTAATATAGTGTGCTATTGTAGCTGGTCTTAACCGGGAGCAGGAACAGAGAATCTCCCGTATTACATTTTGAGGAAAGTCAAAACGTCATGACGCGCATGAAATATCTGGTGGCAGCCGCCACACTAAGCCTGTTTTTGGCGGGTTGCTCGGGGTCAAAGGAAGAAGTACCTGATAATCCGCCAAATGAAATTTACGCTACTGCACAACAAAAGCTGCAGGACGGTAACTGGAGACAGGCAATAACGCAACTGGAAGCGCTAGATAATCGCTATCCGTTTGGTCCGTATTCGCAGCAGGTGCAGCTGGATCTCATCTACGCCTACTATAAAAACGCCGATTTGCCGTTAGCACAGGCTGCCATCGATCGTTTTATTCGCCTTAACCCGACCCATCCGAATATCGATTATGTCATGTACATGCGTGGCCTGACCAATATGGCGCTCGATGACAGTGCACTGCAAGGGTTCTTTGGCGTCGATCGTAGCGATCGCGATCCTCAACATGCACGAGCTGCGTTTAGTGACTTTTCCAAACTGGTGCGCGGCTATCCGAACAGTCAGTACACCACCGATGCCACCAAACGTCTGGTATTCCTGAAAGATCGTCTGGCGAAATATGAATACTCCGTTGCCGAGTATTATACAGAACGTGGTGCATGGGTTGCTGTCGTTAACCGCGTAGAAGGCATGTTACGCGACTACCCAGATACCCAGGCTACTCGTGATGCGCTACCGCTGATGGAAAATGCATACCGCCAAATGCAGATGAATGCGCAAGCTGAAAAGGTAGCGAAGATTATCGCCGCTAACAGCAGCAATACATAACAGAAGACTGAAATAAAAAAACGGCAGCCCTTGAGCTGTAATGCCGATCAGTTAAGGATCAGTTGACCGATTCAGTGGCTGTGTAAGAATCCGGAAACGCTCACTCGTTTCCGGATTTTTTTATGCTCATTGGACAGGCCCTTGATTTGGTATCCCGTTACGATTCTCTGCGTAACCCACTGACTTCTCTGGGGATTACCTCGACCCCGAACTCATCTCTCGTTGCCTTGCCGAATCAGGTACTGTAACGCTACGCAAGCGCCGTCTTCCCCTCGAAATGATGGTCTGCTGTATTGTTGGCATGGCGCTTGAGCGTAAAGAACCTCTTCACCAGATTGTGAATCGCCTGGACATCATGCTGCCGGGCAATCGCCCCTTCGTTGCCCCCAGTGCCGTTATTCAGGCCCGCCAGCGCCTGGGAAGTGAGGCTGTCCGCCGCGTGTTCACGAAAACAGCGCAGCTCTGGCATAACGCCACGCCGCATCCGCACTGGTGCGGCCTGACCCTGCTGGCCATCGATGGTGTGTTCTGGCGCACACCGGATACACCAGAGAACGATGCAGCCTTCCCCCGCCAGACACATGCCGAGAACCCGGCGCTCTACCCGCAGGTCAAAATGGTCTGCCAGATGGAACTGACCAGCCATCTGCTGACGTCGATGACGGACGCCATGCGCTTCACCGGGACGTATACCGGAGCTGATGCGCGATCTTGCAAGTATGGGACAACCAGTGAAATTACCGACAAGAAGGGAAAGGGCCTTCCCGAGAGTGGTAAAGGAGAGGCCCTGGAAATACCCCACAGCCCCGAAAAAGAGCCAGTCAGTTGCTTAACTGACTGGCATTACAGCCTTGAGCTGCCGTTTTTTTATTCTGTTAGTTGTGAAACTGAAGCGATTTAGTCACTATCGATCTCATCAAATATGGCTCGCTTTGAGATATTCCTCAAGTAAAAAAACACCTCTTCCTGCGATTTCTCACAAAAAAGATTCGTTGACAAAAAGTGACAAAATTATGAGATTTCCATCACACATTTTGACATCAGGAACGGTATGCTGAATTCACCAAGACGGGAAGACAAGAGGTAAAATTTATGACAATGAACATTACCAGCAAACAAATGGAAATTACTCCGGCCATCCGCCAACATGTCGCAGACCGTCTCGCCAAACTGGAAAAATGGCAAACACATCTGATTAATCCACATATCATTCTGTCCAAAGAGCCACAAGGTTTTGTTGCTGACGCCACAATCAATACTCCTAACGGCGTTCTGGTTGCCAGTGGTAAACATGAAGATATGTACACCGCAATTAACGAATTGATCAACAAGCTGGAACGGCAGCTCAATAAACTGCAGCACAAAGGCGAAGCACGTCGTGCCGCAACATCGGTGAAAGACGCCAACTTCGTCGAAGAAGTTGAAGAAGAGTAGTCCTTTATATTGAGTGTATCGCCAACGCGCCTTCGGGCGCGTTTTTTGTTGACAGCGAGAAAACAGTACGGGTACTGTACTGAAGTCACCTAAGGAAACAAACATGAAACACACGCCGTTTTTCTTCGCATTCTTTTTTACCTTCCCCTGAATGGGAGGCGTTTCGTCGTGTGAAACAGAATGCGAAGACGAACAATAAGGCCTCCCAAACCGGGGGGCCTTTTTTATTGATAACAAAAAGGCAACACTATGACATCGGAAAACCCGTTACTGGCGCTGCGAGAGAAAATCAGCGCGCTGGATGAAAAATTATTAGCATTACTGGCAGAGCGGCGCGAACTGGCCGTCGAGGTGGGAAAAGCCAAACTGCTCTCTCATCGCCCGGTACGTGATATTGATCGCGAACGCGATTTGCTGGAAAGATTAATTACGCTCGGTAAAGTGCACCATCTGGACGCCCATTACATTACTCGCCTGTTCCAGCTCATCATTGAAGATTCCGTATTAACTCAGCAGGCACTGCTCCAGCAACATCTCAATAAAATTAATCCGCACTCAGCACGCATCGCTTTTCTCGGCCCCAAAGGCTCCTATTCACATCTTGCCGCTCGTCAGTACGCTGCGCGTCACTTTGAGCAATTCATTGAAAGTGGCTGCGCCAAATTTGCCGATATTTTTAATCAGGTGGAAACCGGCCAGGCCGACTATGCCGTCGTACCGATTGAAAATACCAGCTCCGGTGCCATAAACGACGTTTACGATCTGCTGCAACATACCAGTTTGTCGATTGTTGGCGAGATGACGTTAACTATCGATCATTGTTTGTTGGTCTCCGGCACTACTGATTTATCCACCATTAATACGGTCTACAGCCATCCGCAGCCATTCCAGCAATGCAGCAAATTCCTTAATCGTTATCCGCACTGGAAGATTGAATATACCGAAAGTACGTCTGCGGCAATGGAAAAGGTTGCACAGGCAAAATCACCGCATGTTGCTGCGTTGGGAAGCGAAGCTGGCGGCACTTTGTACGGTTTGCAGGTACTGGAGCATATTGAAGCGAATCAGCGACAAAACTTCACCCGATTTGTGGTGTTGGCACGTAAAGCCATTAACGTTTCTGACCAGGTTCCGGCGAAAACGACGTTGTTAATGGCGACCGGACAACAAGCTGGTGCGCTGGTTGAAGCGTTGCTGGTACTGCGCAACCACAATCTGATTATGACCCGTCTGGAATCACGCCCGATTCACGGAAACCCGTGGGAAGAGATGTTTTATCTGGATATTCAGGCCAATCTGGAATCAGCGGAAATGCAACAGGCGTTGAAAGAGCTAGGTGAAATCACTCGCTCGATGAAAGTCCTGGGCTGTTACCCAAGCGAGAATGTGGTACCAGTCGATCCGGCATAATGAAATCGTGCCGGGTGAAACACGCCACCCGGCACTGGATTATTACTGGCGACTGTCATTCGCCTGACGCAATAACACGCGGCTTTCACTCTGAAAACGCTGTGCGTAATCGCCGAACCAGTGCTCCACCTTGCGGAAACTGTCAATAAACGCCTGCTTATCGCCCTGCTCCAGCAACTCAATCGCCTCGCCGAAACGCTTATAGTAACGTTTGATTAACGCCAGATTACGCTCTGACGACATAATAATGTCGGCATACAGTTGCGGATCCTGGGCAAACAGTCGCCCAACCATCGCCAGCTCAAGGCGGTAAATCGGCGAAGAAAGCGCCAGAAGTTGCTCAAGCTGAACATTTTCTTCTGCCAGGTGCAGCCCATAAGCAAAAGTAGCAAAGTGGCGCAGTGCCTGAATAAACGCCATATTCTGATCGTGCTCGACAGCGCTAATACGATGCAGCCGAGCGCCCCAGACCTGAATTTGCTCCAGAAACCATTGGTATGCTTCCGGCTTACGTCCATCACACCAGACCACAACTTGCTTTGCCAGGCTACCGCTGTCCGGGCCGAACATCGGGTGTAACCCCAGCACCGGACCATCATGCGCCGCCAGCATGGCCTGTAATGGTCCATTTTTCACCGATGCCAGATCGACCAGAATACAATCTTTCGGTAAAGGCGGTAATTTGCCAATAACTTGTTCAGTAACGTGAATGGGCACACTAACAATCACCATTCCGGCATCGGCAACAATATCAGCCGCTCGATCCCAGTCATGTTGCTCCAGAATCCGCACCTGATAACCCGAGAGCGTCAGCATCTTCTCGAACAGACGTCCCATCTGACCGCCACCACCGACGATAACCACCGGACGCAGAGACGGACAAAGCGTTTTAAATCCTTTGTCGTTTTCACTGGAGTAAGATTCACGCATCACCCGACGCAAAACATCCTCAATCAGATCTGGCGGTACACCCAGAGCTTCCGCCTCTGCACGCCGCGAGGCCAGCATAGATGCCTCGCGCTCCGGAACATAAATAGGCAGTCCAAAGCGGCTTTTCACCTCGCCAACTTCAGCAACCAGTTCCAGACGCTTCGCTAATAAATTCAGTAGCGCTTTATCGACTTCATCAATTTGATCGCGTAATGCGGTCAATTCAGCAACCATAATAAACCTCTTAAGCCACGCGAGCCGTCAGCTGCCCGTTCAGATCCTGATGAATTTCACGCAGCAAGGCATCGGTCATTTCCCAACTAATGCAGGCATCGGTTACGGATACACCGTATTTCATTTCACTGCGCGGTTGCTCGGAAGACTGATTGCCCTCGTGGATATTACTTTCGATCATCAGACCAATAATTGAGCGATTGCCATCTTTGATTTGAGCAACCACGGATTCTGCCACCGCAGGCTGACGGCGATAATCTTTATTGGAATTACCGTGGCTGCAATCTACCATCAGAGACGGGCGCAGTCCCGCCTGTTCCATCTCTTTTTCACATTGCGCAACATCCGCAGGGCTATAGTTTGGCGCTTTACCACCGCGCAGGATCACATGCCCGTCCGGATTCCCCTGAGTTTGTAGCAACGCAACCTGCCCTGCCTGGTTAATGCCAACAAAACGGTGCGGCTGGGCGGCGGCGCGCATAGCGTTAATTGCCGTTGCCAGACTGCCATCGGTGCCGTTTTTAAAACCAACCGGCATGGAAAGCCCGGAGGCCATTTCACGGTGAGTTTGCGATTCCGTTGTACGAGCACCAATTGCTGACCAGCTAAACAGATCGCCCAGGTATTGCGGGCTATTCGGATCTAACGCTTCCGTTGCCAGTGGCAGTCCCATATTCACCAGCTCAAGCAGCAATTTACGCGCGATCTGCAGCCCGGCTTCTACATCAAAAGAGCCATCCATATGGGGATCGTTAATCAACCCTTTCCAACCGACAGTGGTACGGGGTTTTTCAAAATAGACGCGCATTACCAGATAGAGGCTATCGCTGACCTCTGCGGCAAGGGCTTTAAATCGACGAGCATATTCCAGAGCAGTTTCCGGATCATGAATGGAACAAGGACCACATACTACCAACAGACGAGGATCGCGCCCGGCGATAATATCTGAAATGGTTTTACGCGAGTCAGCAATCTGGGCTTCCTGTTGCAGGCTTAATGGAAAAGCGGCCTTCAGTTGTTCCGGAGTCATTAAAACTTGTTCGTCGGTAATATGTACGTTATTCAACGCGTCTTTTTGCATGATGGCGATCCTGTTTATGCTCGTTTGCGATAGTTGATCCTCAGCGAGGATGACGTAACGATAACACATAAAGTAAAGTTTTCAATCCATATTTCGTACATTTTTCTTTACACAAACAATTTATTCGTGCTTTTAACCCTTGTTTATGTATAAATAAATTTACACCTCCTTTGAAAACATTCCGCTATGCTTTGAAAAAGGAGAAAGAAATGATGAAAAAGTTTATCGCCCCCTTGTTGGCTTTACTGGTTAGCGGATGTCAGATTGATCCTTATACTCACGCGCCAACCTTGACCAGCACCGACTGGTATGATGTTGGTATGGAAGATGCGATATCGGGCAACGCCATAAAAGATGACGATGCATTTAGCGATTCACAGGCGGATCGCGGTCTATACCTTAAAGGATATGCCGAAGGACAAAAGAAAACTTGCCAGACCGATTTTACTTATGCCCGAGGACTTTCCGGTAAAAGCTTTCCTGCCAGCTGCAACAATGTTGAAAATGCCAGCCAACTGCATGAAGTATGGCAAAAAGGGGCTGATGAGAATGCCAGCACAATACGATTAAATTAATTAACCCCCCCAACAATAAATTAAACATGAGATTTTACTTATTATTTTTTATTTCCCACTCTGATGACGACTGCATAAAAAAATGATATTTTAATGAGCATTCTGAAAAATTATCGATGCATTGCAAGCGAAGATGGTGAGGATCCCTGAATGCGTTTTTCTCATCGTCTGTTCTTACTGCTGATTCTCCTCCTGACGGGAGCACCAATACTCGCTCAGGAACCTTCAGACGTTGCGAAAAACGTGCGTACGATGGTTTCCGGTATTGTCAGTTACACTCGCTGGCCGGCGCTATCAGGCCTACCAAAGTTATGTATCTTTTCATCTTCACGTTTTAGTACCGCCCTACAAGAGAATGGCGCGACATCTTTGCCTTATCTGCCTGTCATCATTCACTCTCAACAAGAGGCGATGATATCAGGCTGCAATGGTTTTTATTTTGGCAACGAGTCACCAACATTCCAGATGGAATTAACCGAACAATATCCGTCAAAGGCGTTATTATTAATTGCCGAACAAAATGCCGAGTGCATTATTGGCAGCGCCTTTTGTCTGATCATCCACAATAATGACGTCAGATTTGCCGTAAACCTGGATGTCTTATCGCGTAGCGGTGTAAAGGTGAACCCAGATGTCTTAATGCTCGCACGGAAGAAAAATGATGGATAACGATAATTCTCTTAATAAGCGCCCCACGTTTAAAAGAGCATTACGCAACATCAGTATGACCAGCATATTTATCACTATGATGCTGATCTGGTTGCTGCTTTCCGTGACCTCGGTGCTGACCCTGAAACAGTACGCGCAAAAAAACCTGGCACTGACAGCAGCAACAATGACTTACAGTCTGGAAGCAGCGGTCGTTTTTGCCGATGGCCCTGCAGCAACTCAAACACTGGCAGCGCTGGGGAAGCAAGGGCAATTTTCAACTGCAGAAGTGCGTGATAAGCAGCAAAATATTCTGGCATCCTGGCATTACACCCGTAAGGATCCAGGCGATACTTTCAGCAATTTCATAAGCCACTGGCTCTTCCCTGCCCCCATCACTCAGCCGATTCGTCACAATGGTGAAACCATTGGCGAAGTACGCTTAACCGCTCGCGACAGTTCAATCAGCCATTTTATCTGGTTTTCGCTCGCTGTCCTGACCGGGTGTATTCTGCTGGCATCAGGCATCGCAATTACCCTCACCCGCCATTTGCACAATGGCCTGGTGGAAGCGCTGAAAAATATCACCGATGTCGTACATGATGTGCGTTCCAACCGCAATTTTTCCCGACGAGTTTCGGAAGAACGTATCGCTGAGTTTCACCGCTTCGCTCTCGACTTCAACAGTCTGCTGGATGAAATGGAAGAGTGGCAGCTTCGTTTACAGGCCAAAAATGCGCAGCTTCTACGTACCGCGCTACATGACCCATTAACCGGGCTGGCGAACCGGGCTGCGTTTCGTAGCGGCATCAACACGTTGATGAGCAGTTCCGACGCCCGAAAAACGTCGGCGTTACTATTTCTTGATGGCGATAATTTCAAATATATCAATGATACCTGGGGTCATGCGACGGGCGATCGTGTCTTGATTGAGGTAGCAAAACGGTTAGCTGAATTTGGCGGGCTGCAACATAAAGCATACCGCATAGGCGGCGATGAATTTGCGATGGTCCTCTTTGGTGTACAGTCGGAATCCGAAGTACAGCGGATTTGCTCAGCACTGACACAAATCTTTAATCGCCCGTTTGATCTTCATAATGGTCATCAGACCACCATGACATTAAGCATTGGTTACGCGATGACCATTGAGCATGCCTCTGCGGAAAAATTACAAGAGCTGGCCGATCACAATATGTATCAGGCCAAACACCAGCGTGCCGAAAAGCTGGTGAGATAACAAGGATATATCGATATGATAAAGCACTTGGTAGCACCCCTGATTTTCACCTCGCTAGTACTGACTGGCTGCCAGTCCCCTCAGGGAAAGTTTACTCCTGAGCAAGTTGCCGCTATGCAATCTTATGGATTTACTGAATCCGCCGGCGACTGGTCGCTGGGATTATCAGATGCCATTCTGTTCGCAAAAAATGACTACAAATTGCTCCCGGAAAGCCAGCAACAGATCCAAACCATGGCAGCCAAATTGGCCTCGACAGGGCTAACGCATGCCCGTATGGATGGACACACCGACAACTATGGTGAAGACAGTTACAACGAAGCCTTATCATTGAAACGGGCGAATGTTGTGGCCGATGCATGGGCTATAGGTGGACAAATTCCGCGCAGCAACCTCACCACACAGGGTTTAGGAAAAAAATATCCCATAGCCAGTAACAAGACCGCCCAGGGCCGCGCCGAGAACCGCCGCGTCGCAGTAGTGATTACTACCCCTTAAAACACGAGCAAACAGATAAAAAAAGGGCCAGCCAATTGGCCAGCCCTTCTTAACAGGATGTCGCTTAAGCGAAATCTTAGTTAAGACGCTCTTTGATACGAGCAGCCTTACCAGTACGCTCACGCAGGTAGTACAGTTTAGCTTTACGAACAGCACCACGACGTTTGACAGAAATGCTGTCAACTACCGGAGAGTGAGTCTGGAAGACACGCTCAACGCCTTCGCCGTTGGAAATTTTACGAACAGTGAATGCAGAGTGCAGACCGCGGTTACGAATAGCGATAACCACGCCCTCGAATGCCTGCAGACGTTTTTTGGAACCTTCAACAACCCATACTTTCACTTCCACGGTATCACCCGGACGGAAGGAAGGTACGTCCTGCTTCATCTGCTCTTGTTCAAGTTGCTTAATAATGTTGCTCATAATTTAATCTCTTATCCTGGGTAAACTGATATCTCGGGGGCTTACGCCATCCCATCATGTTTATGTTGCTGTTGTGCGTGTTCCGTTTTGAACTCCGCCAGCAACCTTGCTTGCTCTTCAGTCAGAGCCAGGTTTTCCAGAAGTTCAGGTCTTCTAAGCCAGGTACGGCCCAGCGACTGTTTCAAACGCCAGCGACGTATCTCAGCATGGTTGCCCGACAGTAACACTGACGGAACCTCCATCCCTTCTAACACCTCAGGCCGTGTATAGTGCGGGCAATCCAGCAATCCTTCAGCAAAGGAGTCTTCCGTTGCCGAAGCTTCATGTCCCAGTACTCCCGGAATAAACCGGGAAACGGAGTCAATCAGCGTCATTGCTGGTAACTCACCACCACTGAGAACGTAATCGCCGATTGACCATTCTTCGTCAATTTCGGTTTGGATCACGCGCTCATCTATACCTTCGTAGCGACCGCACACCAGAATCAATTTTTGATTCGTTGCCAGTTCGCTGACGCCTGCTTGATCAAGCTTGCGCCCCTGCGGTGACAGATAAATCACCTTTGCGCCTTCACCCGCCGCGGCTTTTGCTGCATGAATGGCGTCCCGTAAAGGTTGCACCATCATTAACATCCCCGGTCCGCCGCCGTAAGGACGATCGTCCACGGTACGGTGCCGGTCATGCGTGAAGTCACGAGGACTCCAGCTCTGGATGCTCAGCAGGCCATTTTTAACTGCCCGGCCAGTTACCCCGTAATCGGTAATTGCGCGGAACATTTCAGGAAACAGGCTAATTATGCCAATCCACATAGCGCCGTCTTTTACCGTTTATCCGGTGGTTTAAAAACCAGGATCCCAATCTACTTCGATTGAACGAGTAGTGAGATCGACTTTCTTGATAACCTGCCCATCGAGGAACGGTACGAGACGTTCCTTGATACCAAACGCATCTTTCAGGTTTGCCTTAATGACGAGAACGTCATTAGATCCGGTTTCCATCATATCGACGACTTTACCGAGATCGTAGCCTTCAGTGGTTACTACCTGGCAGCCCATCAGGTCTTTCCAGTAGTAGTCACCCTCTTCAAGCTGAGGCAACTGCGATGAATCCACGACAATTTCACAATTCGTCAGCAGGTTCGCCGCATCACGATCGTCAACGCCTTTCAGCTTGATGATCATGTCCTGATTGTGGTGCTTCCAGCTTTCCAGCTGGACTTGCTGCCACTGACCCGCCTTCTGGATAAACCAGGGCTGATAGTCAAAAATGCTTTCGGCGTCTTCGGTGGAAGAAAACACTCTGAGCCACCCACGAATACCGTAAGACGAACCCATTTTTCCCAAAACGATGGGATCAACAGGTGCTTGCGCGGTGAGTTGTTTGCTCATCATGACCACCGTGACAGATTAAGCTGCTTTGTTTACTTCTTTGATCAGCGCAGCAACGCGATCAGAAATAGTTGCGCCCTGGCCAACCCAGTGAGCGATGCGATCCAGATCCAGGCGAGTGCCTTCTTCTTTTTCGCTAGCGATTGGGTTGAAGAAACCAACGCGCTCGATGAAGCGACCGTTGCGTGCATTACGGCTGTCAGCGACAACAACCTGGTAGAACGGACGCTTTTTAGCGCCGTGACGTGCTAAACGAATAGTTACCATAACATCCTCTTGTGTGAATAAAACAACCGGACCCCATCGAGGAACGGAGTCCGGTGTCATATTAAAAGCCCGAAAATTTTACTGATTTCTGGAGAAAATGCAATCAGCAGTTAATAACTCTGTCGCATAAGGTCATTTAGCGACCAGGAAATCCCGGCGGCATCATCCCTTTCATGCTTCTCATCATCTTCGCCATTCCGCCCTTCTTCATTTTCTTCATCATGCGCTGCATGTCGTCGAACTGTTTCAGAAGACGGTTAACGTCCTGCACCTGCATACCGCAACCGGCAGCGATACGGCGTTTACGCGAACCTTTGATGATTTCTGGCTTAGCGCGCTCTTTCATCGTCATCGAGTTGATGATGGCTTCCATACGCACCAGCACTTTATCGTCCATCTGCGACTTGACGTTATCCGGGATCTGCCCCATACCCGGCAGTTTGCCCATCAGGCTAGCCATGCCGCCCATATTTTTCATCTGGCGCAGTTGCTCAAGGAAGTCGTTGAGATCGAAGCCGTCGCCTTTTTTCAGCTTGCTGGCTAATTTCTCTGCCTGCGCGCGGTCAACTTTGCTTTCGATATCTTCGATCAGCGACAGTACGTCGCCCATGCCGAGAATACGGGAAGCGATACGGTCCGGATGGAACGGCTCCAGCGCCTCGGTTTTCTCGCCAACGCCGAGGAATTTGATCGGTTTGCCAGTGATGTGACGAATCGAGAGCGCCGCACCGCCACGAGCATCGCCGTCGACTTTAGTCAGTACCACACCGGTCAGCGGTAACGCTTCATTGAATGCTTTTGCCGTATTGGCCGCATCCTGACCAGTCATGGCATCAACCACAAACAGGGTTTCAACCGGATTAATCGATGCATGGACCTGCTTGATCTCGTCCATCATCGCTTCGTCAACGTGCAGACGACCGGCGGTATCCACCAGCAACACGTCGTAGAATTTCAGTTTGGCTTCTTTCAGCGCCGCGTTAACGATATCAACCGGCTTCTGACCAACATCTGAAGGGAAGAAGTCGACACCCACCTGCTCTGCCAGCGTCTCCAGCTGTTTGATTGCCGCCGGACGATAAACGTCGGCAGAAACCACCAGCACTTTTTTCTTGTGCTTCTCACGCAGGAACTTACCGAGCTTGCCCACGCTGGTTGTTTTACCGGCACCTTGCAGGCCCGCCATCAGTACCACCGCTGGCGGTTGCGCAGCCAGATTCAGGGTCTGGTTCTCTTCGCCCATCGCCGCAACCAGTTCGTTACGGACGATTTTGACGAACTCCTGCCCCGGCGTCAGGCTCTTATTAACTTCATGACCAACCGCTTTCTCTTTTACGCGATTGATAAACTCACGCACTACCGGCAGAGCGACGTCCGCCTCCAGCAGCGCCATGCGCACTTCGCGCAGCGTATCTTTTACGTTGTCTTCAGTGAGGCGTCCACGGCCACTGATATTGCGCAGCGTGCGCGACAAACGATCGGTTAAATTATCAAACATTGTCTCTCGCCTGGGGTGGAAACGGTTGGCCGCAATCGCGACACATCATCAGTATTTTGCCGCAGTATAACATGAAGGCGTCTTTGTTGTTATGCAACGGTTGGAGCAGCGTTCACCTGACGCTATACTGCTTCTCTTTCTTATTGCTCAAACTGTCGACATTACTATGCCCGTTTTTGCTCTGCTCGCGCTTGTCGCCTACTCCGTCAGTCTTGCGCTGATTGTTCCCGGTCTGCTGCAAAAAAACGGCGGCTGGCGGCGCATGGCTATTATTTCTGCGGTCATCGCGCTGGTCTGCCACGCAATCGCTCTGGAAGCCCGCATCCTGCCCGACGGTGATAGCGGACAAAACCTCAGCTTACTGAACGTTGGTTCGCTGGTCAGTTTGATGATCTGTACGGTAATGACCATCGTGGCTTCCCGCAATCGTGGCTGGTTGCTGCTACCCATTGTCTATGCCTTTGCGCTTATCAACCTGGCGCTGGCCACCTTTATGCCCAATGAATACATCACCCATCTGGAAGCAACGCCTGGGATGCTGGTTCACATTGGCTTATCGCTCTTTTCCTATGCCACGCTGATTATCGCCGCTCTGTATGCATTACAACTGGCGTGGATTGATTACCAACTGAAGAACAAGAAGCTGGCGTTTAACCAGGAAATGCCGCCGTTGATGAGTATCGAGCGTAAAATGTTCCACATCACGCAGATTGGCGTGGTGCTGTTAACGCTCACTCTTTGCACTGGTCTCTTCTACATGCACAACTTATTTAGCATGGAAAATATCGACAAGGCCGTGCTCTCTATCGTGGCGTGGTTTGTCTATATTGTGCTGCTGTGGGGACATTATCATGAAGGATGGCGTGGACGCCGCGTCGTCTGGTTTAACGTTGCGGGTGCGGTCATTCTGACACTGGCCTACTTCGGTAGCCGAATTGTCCAGCAGTTAATCAGCTAACCCCAGAAAAGGAGTTTCCCCTGGAACACATATCTACTACCACGTTGATCATTATTCTGATCATCATGGTGGTCATTTCAGCCTATTTTTCCGGGTCCGAAACCGGAATGATGACCCTCAACCGCTATCGTCTGCGGCATATGGCGAAACAGGGTAATCGCTCGGCCAAACGTGTCGAAAAATTGCTGCGTAAGCCAGACCGCCTGATAAGCCTGGTGTTAATCGGCAATAACCTGGTCAATATTCTTGCCTCCGCGCTCGGCACTATTGTGGGGATGCGTTTGTACGGGGATGCGGGCGTGGCAATTGCGACTGGTGTACTAACTTTTGTCGTACTGGTTTTTGCTGAAGTATTGCCGAAAACCATTGCCGCGCTGTACCCGGAAAAAGTCGCCTATCCAAGTAGTTTTCTGCTGGCGCCGCTGCAAATTTTGATGATGCCGCTGGTCTGGTTGCTGAACGCTATTACCCGCATGTTAATGCGCATGATGGGCATCAAAACCGATATCGTGGTCAGTGGCTCTTTAAGCAAAGAAGAATTACGCACCATTGTGCACGAATCGCGGTCACAAATTTCCCGTCGCAATCAGGATATGCTGTTGTCGGTACTCGATCTGGAAAAAATGACTGTCGATGACATCATGGTGCCGCGCAGTGAAATTATCGGTATTGATATCAACGATGACTGGAAATCGATTCTCCGCCAACTCTCCCACTCACCTCACGGACGCATCGTGCTCTACCGTGACTCGCTGGACGACGCCATCAGTATGCTGCGTGTGCGTGAAGCCTGGCGGTTGATGTCGGAGAAAAAAGAGTTCACCAAAGAAACCATGCTACGCGCCGCGGACGAAATCTATTTTGTCCCGGAAGGTACGCCGCTCAGCACGCAGCTGGTGAAGTTTCAGCGCAACAAAAAGAAAGTCGGCCTGGTCGTCAACGAGTATGGAGATATTCAGGGTCTGGTGACGGTCGAAGATATTCTCGAAGAGATTGTTGGTGATTTCACCACGTCGATGTCGCCAACGCTCGCCGAAGAGGTCACGCCGCAAAACGACGGTTCGGTGATTATCGATGGCACTGCCAACGTGCGGGAAATCAACAAAGCCTTTAACTGGCATCTACCGGAAGATGATGCACGAACGGTTAATGGCGTCATTCTTGAGGCACTGGAAGAGATTCCTGTCGCAGGAACTCGCGTGCGTATTGGCGAGTACGATATCGATATTCTCGACGTACAGGACAATATGATTAAACAGGTAAAAGTTTTTCCTGTAAAACCGCTGCGTGAGAGTGTGGCGGAGTAACGAAAACGGCCCGGCATTCGCATGCTGGGCCGTGATTTATTACGAAAGCAGAAATTAAGCTTTTGCTTTCGCTACAGTAACCATCGCCGCACGAATCGTACGACCATTCAGCGTATAACCCTTCTGCATAATACCCAGTACGTTACCTGGCGCAACGTCATCAGATTCCACCATTGCGATGGCCTGATGCACGTTCGGGTCCAGCGGCACGTTAGTTTCGGCGATCACTTCAACGCCAAACTTATGCACAACATCTAGCATCGACTTCAGCGTCAGCTCAATACCTTCAACCATCGCGGACATATCCGGGTTAGCTTTATCAGCCACTTCCAGCGCACGATCCAGGCTATCAATCACCGGCAGCAATTCGTTGATGAATTTCTCCAGCGCGAATTTATGTGCTTTTTCGATATCCAGTTCAGTACGGCGACGCAGGTTTTCCATTTCGGCTTTTACGCGCAAAATGCCGTCACGTTCACGGGTCTGGGCTTCAGCCAGCTGAGCTTCGAGATTCGCAATTTTTTCATCGCGCGGATCCACCTGCTCAGCAGAAGCTTCTGGCTCAACTGCCTCAATCTCTTCGTGCTGATCCATGATAATTTCTTCCGGGGCTTGCCCCTCAGGCGTTTTCTGTTCTTTACTACTCATGAATTTCTCCGCGTTTTTTTTCGCATTCATCTCGCTAACTTCGCTTATTATGGGGATCAGTTTCAGGGTTTCAAGGGAAGCACTCACATTGTCATCAATCTTCGCAACAAGGACCTCGGAAAAATGAATAATCATTTCAAGTGTATTGGCATTGTGGGACACCCACGGCACCCTACTGCACTGACAACACATGAAATGCTCTACCGCTGGCTGTGCACAAAAGGTTACGAGGTCATCGTTGAGCAACAAATCGCTCACGAACTGCAACTGAAGAATGTGAAAACTGGCACGCTCGCGGAGATTGGGCAACTGGCTGATCTCGCGGTAGTCGTTGGTGGCGACGGTAATATGCTGGGCGCGGCGCGCACACTCGCCCGTTACGATATTAAAGTTATTGGAATCAACCGTGGCAACCTGGGTTTCCTGACCGACCTTGACCCCGATAACGCTCAGCAACAATTAGCCGATGTGCTGGAAGGTCACTACATCAGCGAGAAACGTTTTTTGCTGGAAGCGCAAGTCTGTCAGCAAGATTGCCAAAAGCGCATCAGCACCGCGATAAATGAAGTGGTACTTCATCCAGGCAAAGTGGCGCATATGATTGAGTTCGAAGTATATATCGACGAGATCTTTGCGTTTTCGCAGCGTTCCGATGGCCTGATTATTTCGACACCTACAGGCTCCACTGCCTATTCTCTCTCGGCAGGCGGTCCAATCCTGACGCCTTCTCTGGATGCGATTACCCTGGTGCCCATGTTCCCGCATACGTTGTCAGCACGACCACTGGTCATAAACAGCAGCAGCACGATCCGTCTGCGTTTTTCACATCGCCGTAACGACCTGGAAATCAGTTGCGACAGCCAGATAGCACTGCCGATTCAAGAAGGAGAAGATGTCCTGATTCGTCGCTGTGATTACCATCTGAATCTGATTCATCCGAAAGATTACAGCTATTTCAATACATTAAGCACCAAGCTCGGCTGGTCAAAAAAATTATTCTAATTTTACGCCAGCCTCTTTACTGTATATAAAACCAGTTTATACTGTACACAATAACAGTAATGGTTTTTCATACAGGAAAACAACTATGTTGGCACAACTGACCATCAGCAACTTTGCTATCGTTCGTGAGCTTGAGATTGATTTTCACAGCGGCATGACCGTAATCACCGGCGAGACTGGCGCGGGTAAATCTATTGCAATAGATGCCCTGGGCCTTTGTCTCGGCGGTCGCGCTGAAGCCGACATGGTGCGTACCGGAGCTGCTCGCGCAGATCTGTGCGCCCGTTTTTCTCTGAAAGATACACCCGCTGCACTGCGCTGGCTGGAAGAAAACCAACTGGAAGATGGCCGTGAATGCCTGCTTCGTCGCGTAATCAGTAGCGATGGTCGCTCTCGTGGTTTTATCAACGGTACAGCTGTTCCACTGTCACAACTGCGCGAACTGGGCCAGTTGCTCATTCAGATCCATGGTCAGCACGCCCATCAATTACTCACCAAACCCGAGCACCAAAAATTCCTGCTTGATGGCTATGCTAATGAAACCTCTCTGCTTCAGGAAATGACCGCACGTTATCAGTTGTGGCATCAAAGCTGCCGCGACCTCGCGCATCATCAACAGTTAAGTCAGGAACGCGCCGCTCGTGCGGAGCTGCTGCAATACCAATTAAAAGAACTTAACGAATTTAATCCTCAGCCCGGAGAGTTTGAGCAAATCGACGAAGAGTACAAACGTCTGGCGAACAGCGGTCAATTGCTGACCACCAGCCAGAATGCATTGGCATTAATGGCCGACGGTGAAGACGCAAACCTGCAAAGTCAGCTTTACACGGCTAAACAACTGGTGAGCGAATTGATTGGCATGGACAGCAAACTGTCCGGCGTACTTGATATGCTGGAAGAAGCTACCATCCAGATTGCTGAAGCCAGCGACGAACTGCGCCACTACTGCGATCGTCTGGATCTCGATCCCAACCGACTGTTTGAACTTGAACAGCGTATCTCAAAACAGATTTCGCTGGCACGTAAACATCACGTCAGCCCTGAGGCATTGCCACAGTATTACCAGTCGCTACTGGAAGAACAGCAGCAACTGGACGATCAGGCCGACTCACAAGAAACGCTCGCGCTGGCGGTAACGAAACATCATCAGCAGGCACTGGAAACGGCGCGCGCGTTACACCAGCAACGCCAGCATTATGCAAATGAGTTGGCACAGCTGATCACCGATAGTATGCATGCACTCTCTATGCCACATGGGCAGTTTACGATCGATGTTAAATTTGACGAGCATCACCTGGGCGCTGACGGCGCTGATCGTATTGAGTTTCGGGTAACCACCAACCCAGGTCAGCCAATGCAGCCTATTGCCAAAGTCGCATCCGGTGGTGAGTTGTCCCGCATCGCATTGGCAATCCAGGTCATTACCGCGCGTAAAATGGAAACCCCGGCACTGATTTTTGATGAAGTGGATGTAGGGATTAGCGGCCCAACAGCGGCAGTTGTCGGCAAACTGCTACGTCAACTTGGCGAATCAACTCAGGTGATGTGTGTTACCCACCTGCCACAAGTCGCGGGATGTGGTCATCAACACTATTTTGTCAGCAAAGAAACCGATGGTGCGATGACAGAAACGCATATGGAGTCGCTGGACAAAAAAGCGCGGTTACAAGAGCTGGCGCGCCTGCTTGGTGGCAGTGAAGTCACACGTAACACACTGGCGAATGCGAAAGAACTGCTTGCGGCGTAAACTTTTTTCCTGCTTCACGGTCAGAGTAAACAGCAAAACGCCGTAAGACCGGAAAGCAAAAGGTTTTAAAGTGATGAAAGGTCTATTATCATCGGCATATTACAGATGAGCCACGTACTGCTCGGGCCCGAAAAGGAATCAAATCACTATGCGCTGTAAAACGCTGACTGCTGCAGCAGCAGTACTATTGATGTTGACCGCAGGCTGTTCCACTCTGGAGCGAGTGGTTTACCGTCCTGACATCAACCAGGGGAACTATCTGACCGCTAACGACGTATCCAAAATACGTGTTGGCATGACGCAACAACAAGTTGCGTACGCATTGGGTACACCGCTGATGTCCGATCCATTTGGTACGAATACCTGGTTCTATGTCTTCCGCCAGCAACCAGGTCATGAAGGTGTAACGCAGCAAACGCTGACGCTGACCTTTAACAGTAGCGGGGTGTTGACCAACATTGATAACAAACCTGCGCTGAGTGGTAACTAATAATAAAGTTGCTCTCAAAGACGTTAAAAAAGGTGCTCAATGAGCACCTTTTTTAACGTCTGTTATTTATTCGCTGATTTTTCTGCTCGTTGCCTGCGAAGCTCTTTCGGATCGGCAATGAGAGGACGATAAATCTCCACCCGATCGCCATCATGCACGGTATCGCTCAGTTTTGCCGGACGGCTGTAAATGCCGACCTTGTTTTTAGTTAAATCGATATCGGTACGCAATTCCAGCAAGCCACTGGTGCGAATCGCTTCTTCAACCGTCGCGCCCTCCTGCAGCGTCACGCGCTGCAGGTACTGCTTCTCAGGTAGAGCATAAGCCACCTCAACGGCAATTTTACCTGGCACTGTAAACCTCTTTCGCACGAACCGTAAAAGCCTGGACCATATTAGCCGCCAGCTCTTTAAACACGCGGCCAAAGGCGAGTTCAATCAACTTATTGGTAAACTCAAAGTCGAGATGAAACTCGATACGACACGCCTCCTGGCTCAGCGGCGTAAACTTCCATCCACCGATCAATTTCTTGAACGGCCCATCCACCAGATTCATAAGAATACTTTGGTTACTGGTCAACTGGTTGCGGGTAGTAAACGTTTTGCTGATCCCAGCCTTAGAGACATCTACCGCCGCGGTCATCTGCCCAGGAGTGGACTCCAGAATCCGACTTCCGGTACAACCCGGCAAAAACTGAGGATAAGACTGAACGTCATTCACTAACTGATACATTTGCTCCGCGCTGTAGGGTACCAGTGCGGTCCGGCTAATCTGAGGCATAACAATTTCCATCAACAAAAATCCAACAAATAATATCATTTATCCTGCTGTAAAAAAAACGCTATCCCGGCGCTGGGTAACATCGGGTTCATGCTAAGATAGAGCCTTGTCCCCCGCAGGATTGATATGGGGTGTTTTCGATTTCAGATTACCGATGATTCACGACGCTTATGACGAAGAAAAAAGCACATAAACCTGGTTCAGCGACCATCGCGCTTAACAAGCGCGCCCGTCACGAATACTTTATCGAAGAAGAGTTCGAGGCGGGACTTGCCCTGCAAGGCTGGGAGGTTAAATCCCTGCGCGCAGGAAAAGCCAATATCAGCGACAGCTACGTCCTTCTGCGTGACGGAGAGGCATTTCTGTTTGGCGCTAACATCACGCCAATGGCTGTGGCATCCACGCATGTGGTGTGCGATCCTACCCGTACCCGCAAGTTACTTCTCAACCAGCGCGAACTGGACTCATTGTACGGTCGCGTCAATCGAGAAGGCTATACCGTAGTGGCGCTCTCCCTGTACTGGAAAAATGCCTGGTGCAAAGTGAAAATCGGCGTCGCTAAAGGTAAGAAACAGCACGATAAACGTTCAGACATCAAAGAACGCGAATGGCAGGTGGATAAAGCGCGTATCATGAAAAACGCCCACCGTTAAATCTGCACTCCAATTATTGACCAGTTCCTCACCGCGCCACCCTCTCCGGCGGCGCGAATGAACATCTTATTGGCTATCACATCCGACCCAAATGTTGCCATCCCATTGCTTAATCGAATAAAAATCAGGCTACACGGGTGCTAAATCTTTAACGATAACGCCATTGAGGCTGGTCATGGCACTCATGAATCTGGTATACTTACCGTTACACATTGGGGCTGATTCTGGATTCGACGGGATTTGCGAAACCCAAGGTGCATGCCGAGGGGCGGTTGGCCTCGTAAAAAGCCGCAAAAAATAGTCGCAAACGACGAAAACTACGCTTTAGCAGCTTAATAACCTGCTTAGAGCCCTCTCTCCCTAGCCTCCGCTCTTAGGACGGGGATCAAGAGAGGTCAAACCCAAAAGAGATCGCGTGGAAGCCCTGCCTGGGGTTGAAGCGTTAAAACTTAATCAGGCTAGTTTGTTAGTGGCGTGTCCGTCCGCAGCTGGCAAGCGAATGTAAAGACTGACTAAGCATGTAGTACCGAGGATGTAGGAATTTCGGACGCGGGTTCAACTCCCGCCAGCTCCACCAATCATGATTGGACGGTGTAAGGACAACACCAACAAAAACAGGAAGTTAGAAGTCTCAGCAAGACACCGATCAGACGGTGAGGAGACATAAAAGGATACGCAAAGGAGCCGCGGCTCCTGGTGATATGAAAGCCCACAGATGTGGGCTTTTTCGTTGATGGTCAGAACGACCAGTTCACACCAGCCACCGCGTTCCACGGGGATTCCACACCGGCACCATGGCTATACC
>NZ_PTRX01000045.1:0-20263 GCF_002966045.1 Escherichia sp. MOD1-EC5189
TTGCCGACGTTATTGCGAAACTTACAGCCGCTCAGGCATTTGCTGCATTTATCCTTCGTGATATCGGACGTCGGCTGGTCATATTCATCCGCAACCGCCGGACCGTGATAACCGCACTCATCACCGCGATAGGTCCAGGTGCAGGTGTTGGCCAGCATGGTACGTTCCGGAAAAACAGCACCATCCGTTTCCGTCGGCGTGGACAGTACAAAAGAGGCACTCACCGCGCTCAGTTCGCTGCACTGCTCGATGCGCCAGCGGCTGATCACCTCCTGCTCTGGATCGGCTTCGCTGTTTCCGTTGACGAAGTTCACCACATCCAGAAAACGGGCGTAAACCTTACGCCTGACCACCGTTCCGCCGACCAGACTCTGCAGGTCTTCCGCCATCCCGGTGACCATGCCGTGCAGATTAGAGACTTTCAGCGTTGGCCTTGCACTGGCTCCTTTGCCGTTCATCTCAAATCCACTTCCCTGAATGGGATAGGCCTGATACTGCCGCCCCTGCCAGGTGACTGGTTCACCTTTTTCGTTCTGCTCATTACAGAAGAAATAACGATCTCCGCCGACCTCTGTCAGATCAATTTCCCAGAGCACGACCAGCGCGGATTGCTCCGTTTTAGTGCACTCATTGAGTGTTTCCTGCTGTATATCCTGCATCAGTGAGTGACCTCTTCAAAGGTACAGTTAAAATCGGTATACATGGCATTATCCGAAATGCTCCACTCCCTGCAGACAACCCGGACAGTCCTGTTGTGTTTTGGCGGACGCCACAAAAAAGCACGAACCCCGGCATGACGGGATAAAAAACTGTCCAGCGCGGCACGGGAATATTCATCCGTGACACGAAATACCGGTTTAAACGTTTTCAGATCTGCATTCAGACCACCAGCCCGTCGCTGTTCATATCCGTCACCGAACTTTACCGTAATAACAGATGGCTTTCGTGTCGTCTCCATCCCCTCGCGGGGGATCCAGTTAAAAACTTCAGATTCAGGCACTGCATAATCCTCCGTCCCGACGTGATGACTGCATAATTGACACAACCCTGCTGTCGATCAGATCCACCAGTCCCCTGGCTGACTGCGTATCTATCTCGCCATTGCTCCCTTTATTCTGAATACTGATGTGATATACGGGAGAATAAACAAATCCACCGCCACCATTCACATTGCCAATGGCTCTGACTCCAAGAGAGCCGTCCGCTGCCCGAGTCAGTGGCATGATAGCTTCAGGCCCGGCCTCGCCCATCAGCCCGGCACCTTTCGCAAAAGCAAAATACGTCGGGGTATCCACAATGGTGTTACTGTAAGCACTCAGATTTGCCGATGTATAAACACCACCTTTTGCGTTTGCCACTGCACCGGAAAGCCAGTCGCCGACTGTACCAAGCCATCCTCCGGCACCGGACATGCTTTTGGAAAGTGACTTCAGCCCGTTAACGATGGCAGCGTTCATCAGAATTTTTGAAACTTCCTGGAGAATTGAACTCCCCCAGTTTCTCCAGTCCACAACATTTCCGGCCAGTGCATCGGAAATATTTGATACCAGCCCGTCCATAGTGGAAACGACAGCATCTGCCGCCTGCGAAGCATAATCGGTGGCACTGTCTGCCCAGTTCGTCAGTCCCTCCTGGAGTCCGGCATTCCAGTTACTGCGTAAAGCATCAGCCTTTGCATAATAATCCTGCTGATCGCTGAGACGCTCTTCCAGATATTTTTCATTCAGAGATTTTTCCTGTTTCCACAGGGCTTCTTCAATTTCTCCGGCCTGATACTGTCTCAGTAGCTCGTTATTTTTCTGCTCAAACTCCTGCCGGATGCTCCACATTTCCTGAAGTCGTTCACGCATCCGTGAGCCTTCACCATATCCCAGTAACTGAGCCTCATTTGATGCTCTGACACTGGCATTACTGGCCGCCAGACTGCTCTCATACGCAGCAAGCTGCTCACGAATCTTTTTCTGGTCGATGAGTGCTGCATTCTGCAAAAGCGTTTTTTTCTGCGCTTCTGACAGGGTTGATAATTCGCCCTGGCTGACCTGATATTTCATCTTAGCCAGTTCAGTATTCTGCCCTGCCAGTGCTATTTGCTCTTTTTGCTGTTTAATCAGTCGCTTATAAGTATCTTCTATTTTTTCCGCTTCGGTCTTTTTATGCGCTTTGGGTTTATTTGCCTGGTTATTTCGCCATGCATCCAGTGAGTTATTTATATAATTCAGTCTTGCTGTCTGATACGCCTCTCCCACAAAGCCGAGATCATCCGCAGCATAACCCAGGCGGGCACGCTCACGGGCTTCCCCCTTCAGGCGGGACAGAGCCAGTTCGCGCTCGCTGTTATTCAGTGCGGTCTGCTGTTTATCATCCAGGGTTGCCTGTGGTAGCCGTAACGGTACATTCACCAGCCCCTGTCGCTGCTGAAGTAATTCATTACCGAGCCCGAGAAGGCGATTAAACTCGGTATGCTGCCCATTCATGATCAACAGGGACTGATACGCTTTGTTTTGTTCCGCTGCCTGTTGACGGATCAACGCCACCCGTCGCTCCTCCAGCCCGGCAAGCACATCCTGAATGGATTGCGCTTTGCCCTGCATTTGAGTGAGGCGAGACTGTTCAACTGCCAGTTGATTTGTTGCTTCTGCAAGCCCTTCTGTGACAGTTTTTACCGACGTCATGTGGTTAATCATAAAACCGTTATCGGTTGTCCAACCCGGATTTGCCAGCACATACTGATAGCCAGCAATTTTTTCCTGTAAGGATTTAATCTTACTTTTCTGCTCGTCAATTAACCTGTTTTGCTCCTTCAGTGCCTGTCGCGTCTTTTCCTCATTATCTGACGCTTCAGGAAGCGACATTGCCGACGTTTTCTGGCGAATTTCGTCGATTGTTGCGGCATACTGGCGTGCAGATTCTCTGGCCTGCTCCTGATTCTGATACATCGTGTACCAGGCCGCAGCCCCCAGCATGACGAGTCCCGGCACACCACCAACCAGCCCCAGCGCGCCACTTAATAAACGACTCCCCACTGACGTAACATTATTCAGCGTTGTCTGTGCCGCTGTTCTGGCCGCAATATTACGGGTAAGTGACGCCTGGGCAGCTGTCAGCTTCGCTTCTGCTGCGGCCTGCCTTTCGGTACCGCGAGCAGCAACAACCGCCTGTTGCGCACGATAAACCGCCGCACGCGCCCTGGCGGTTGCTATCTGTGTCCCCCGAAGTTGCACTTCAGCAAGAGCCACTTCGTTTCTGGCTGCAGTAATTAATCCGGCAGTTGCAGATCCAGCAGACGACGCCATATTGCCAAAATATCGGGCTACCCCGACGGCAACCAGAGCACCGGCAGCGGTTGCCACGGTGTCAATATTGCCTGCAATACCATTCAGCACACCGGAGAGCGTCTTCGTCACTCCGCTTGCCTCGTTCGCACCACCAACCCAGGCCATAAAGGCGTTTTCAACTTTGGTTGCAGAGGATGAAACCGTATCAGGCATTGCCGCATATTCATCACGTAATGCCCCAAGCTGACTAATCAGTGCAGGAACAACCTTATCGGCGGTCAACTTTCCGTTATCCGCCATGGCCTTCAGATCCTTACGGGCAACTCCCATTCCCGCAGCCAGAGCACGAATAACACGATCGCCGTTCTCATTCACCGAGTTAAACTCTTCACCGCGCAGCACTCCCTGCGCCAGAGCCTGACTGAACTGCGTGATCACCGAACTGGCTTCTGCTGTACTGGCACCGGATAATTTCAGGCCCGTGGAGATCGCCTCGGTGACTTTCAATACCTCCTCAGAACTGTAACCATACTCCCGCATGGAAGCTGCAGAGCGGGCAAAAAGGCTGGCGTTATCAGAAAAAGCCGTCCCCGTTCTCTGGCTGATCGCCATTAATTCACGCTGTGATGACTGAAAATCATCACTGGACTGTGAGGCCTGCTTCAGACGGGCATTTACTGAATTCCACTCATCGGCGAGAGAAATAAGATGACCGGTAGCAAAAGCCCCGGCAAATGCCCCCGCCATGTTCAGTGCCGAAGATTTAGCTGTATTTATCTGATCCGTCACTTCTGCCAGTGCACGCCGCATTTCACGGGATGCAGCAGCGGACTGTCGGCCTCCGTTCTGCATGGTACGGTAGTAATCCTGCCCCATACGCGAAGCCCGGGAGATCTCTGACTGGAATGACCGGGAATTTGCCGAGATTTTAATAATCAGTTCACGTAATGTCGCCACACTCATTCTCCGGACGAAAAAAAACCGCCGAAGCGGTTATGTTGACTCACTGAGACACTATTAAAAGCGCGTTTTCCAGTCCAGCAAATGGATCTGATACGCCTTCTGTCTGCTCCTTCTCCCACTGAAGAAGCGCATCATTCAGTGGCACTTTGACCCCCTGCGCACCGTAAACAGCTGAAACAATCTGGGCAGCCCGGATATCAGCCCGTTCGTCCCCCAGCGGGCTGAACCTGTCAAATTCTGCCCACATCATGATTTCTGATGCGGACATTTCCCGGCGTAACTCTGACAATGTGCGCCCCATCCTGAGCGCCAGCATCATCAGAAAACGCATCCCCGGAAGCGCTACTTTTTTTTAACCTCGCCGGCATCACTGATCAGTTCCAGAGACTGCCGAAGAAGCCGCGCATGCACCGGGCCATACACGGCAATCACCTGTTCACGATCATCCTCTGAAAATACAGGTTGCAGTCCGGTATCACACAGAACATCGATGAACAGTTCAACATCCGCTTCCAGATTTCGGCGGGCGCGCTCCGCAACGGATAACGGTGTCTCATCATCTTTTGCTTTAACGATCTCCTGCCAGCGCAACCAGGCTTCTGCAGAAGGTTCCCGTAATACAACCGTTGCCCCTTCCCATTCAGGCACATCAACAGTTTTATGGCGAAACCCCGACATCGTTGCCAGTGCCAGATTACGGATATTTTTAGTCATCACATCTATCCTCATTAACTGACGGTAACAGTGCAGGAAGTAGAGGTCACCTTGTTAACAGGGCTTGCTGAATCAGAAATCTCGCAGGTATACGCACCGGCATCACCGGATGCTGCTGATGCCTTACTGAACGTTGCCGCCGTCTGTCCGGAAACAGGAGAACCACCTTTTTTCCAGGCATAAGAATAAGGCGGCACACCACCCGCAGCCTCAACCGCCATTTCAAGTTTCGCTCCAGAAGAAACCCGCAGCGTGCTTTTTAAATCGACCTTCACTTTCAGCGGCTCTGTCGTCAGCACAGGTTTACCTTTCAGGCGCAGAGAAAACGTTGCAGCCACAACACCATTGGTTCCTGCAGACCAGGTATGCTGACGCACCTCTGCCATAAAGGTAAATCCGTTGCCTGACGGAAAAATAACTTTAAAGCCATACGTGGTGTCATTGTCATAGGCACTGCGCAACGCGTTCTGGGCAGCATTCAGATAAAAGTTGCCTGACATGGAAATCTCTGAAGCAGCCCCAAGGCCGTTAATATTTTCCTGCTCAACAGAACACAGCGTGGTGACATCAATATCCTGCTTTTGTCCTGCGGTAAACTGCACCTCTTTGATTGTACAGCTCAGGCCAAGATAGCTGGCAGAATCCAGGGTTTCTGCTGTTACCGGTGCAGACGAAATCATAATTTTCGTCAGTTGCGAACGCTCAAAATTAGAGGACATACTCGTCTCCTGAAAATAATAAAACCCGCCAGCGGCGGGTGGGTAAAATCATTAATGACCTCAGGCTATTACCTGGAATTCAAGCGTGGCTCTGCTCAGACGGGAGTCAGGATCATAACCCTGCGTTTTAGAAATAACGGAGGGTGCCAGTTTTCTTACCGCATCAAGCGCCTGCTCACGAATATTATCTGCGTCATCAGGTACTGTCGCCCAGACATCGATCTGCACGGTAATTCTGGATTCAGCCTGCCCATCAAGCACATCAGATGCCGTGTCAGACACCACAGAAAACACCAGCCACGGCGGAGATACCGCAGGCTTTCCCTCCGTCAGCGGGACCACATAAGGATAAACCTGTCCTCCGGCCAGCTGAGACAACAGGGAATACAGTGTGCCCTCCCTCATTTACTTAAGACCTCATCAATAGCCTGATTCATTCGCTGTATGGCAACCTGCGCCGCCAGCTCCTCTGTCGTATCGAAAGCCGGGCGAATGAATGGATGCGCGGGCATGTTTATCGTTCCCAGCTCCACAAAGCGCCAGTAAAATGCATTTCGGGGATCGCTGGCTTTCATGCTGTTATCACTGTTTCCGGTTCGCAGGTTCCGTCCGCGAATGTGGACACCCGAGATAATTTCCCCCCGACGCTTTGAACGCTGAGTGAGAACAACCACATTTTTCTTCAGTTTCCCGGTTCGCTCCGGCGCACGTTCAACAACTGCATCCCGCATAACTTCAGCACCGGCACGGGTGGCATCGCGCAGAACCTTATTGTTTTCTGCCCTGCTGAGCGTCTCCAAATCCCGTGCAATATCCGCCAGGCCGGAAAAATCAAGACTGAAATCCATCACACATTCCCCTTCAGGCTGCAGAGTATTTCAAGCCGGGTAGCGCGTGCATCCGGTATTGGTGGACCTTCTATACCCAGAATGGCCCCTTTAAATGCACCGGTCAGCACTTTCAGACGTGAAGTCGCTGTCACATCGCGCCGGAATCTCATCCAGACTCTGACCGTAGCCTGAGCGGTTTCTGCTCCGCCTGAGATTATCTCCCTCCCGCTGATACCCTTAACTTCTGCCCATACGGTAGCTCCCTCCGTCACCGTCTCCACCGGATGCCCTGACGGAGACCGAACGGTGGTGGCATTCAGAATAACCACACGATCACGTAATCTTCCTGCCTGCATGAATCCTCCTATGTTCCGGGATGAAATCGATACATCCGCAGTCCGGTATAGAAAAAATCAGGCACTGCATCCTGCATTTCCCTGTTCTCGTACCAGTAGCCAACCAGTTGCATAAGACGCAGTTTTATCAGAGGTGTTATTACAAGCCCGGTCGTATCCTGCTCAGAAACAGTTTCATCGTAAAGCGTCCGGTTTAAAAACTTTTCAGCCTCTTCCCTGGCAGCAGCCAGATACATCATAAGAAGAGAATTCTCCTGTTCATTGTCATCATCAATCCGGCACTGAACACGAAGCTCTTCCAGAGTGGGCATCATTTGGGCAACCTCTATGAATGCTGTTTTTTAGACTTATCAGCCCCCCGCGCAACAGGTGTTCTCTTATCAGAGACAATCCCAGCTGCAGTGGCAATTTCGCGTACCCGTTCGGGTAATTCTTTATCTTCATACTCACCGGCCCGAATAATCTCAACACGCATACCGTCCGGTGACCATTTCAGATCTTGTTTCAGGATCATGATTCTTTCACCTGTCAGAACAGGGGCGCACTTCTGCGCCCCCTGAATGATTACGCTGCTGCAATCTTCAGCAGTTTGATGGCCTGCGAATCGACCAGCATCCCGCCGGTGCGCTTGGTGGTATAAAAACCGACAAACGGTTTATTGGTGTACGGGTCACGCAGAATGCGGGTGCCGATACGGTCAACGATGGTGTAACCCCGTTTGAAGTTACCAAATGCAATGGCTTTCGCATCAGCGGCGATATCCGGCATCTGTTCGTTTTCAGCGATACCGTAACCCGCCAGAGAGGACGGCTGCCCCAGTTCCAGCCCTGGACGCCACAGATAGTTACCCTCGCTGTCTTTAAGCAGACGGATGGCAAACAGGCTGTTGTTGTTCATCATGAACTTCGCGCCAGTGCGGTGTGCCTTACGCAGCGTGTAAATCAGTTTGATAATGGCATCTGCGGTCACTGCCGTCGCTTCGCCGGATACAATATGCTGAAGTTTGCCGAACGCCCGGACCTTGTCGGTTTCATCAGTGGACTCATACGCCAGGAACCCTTTCGGCTTCTTGGTACCATCGCCGGTGGTAAAGGCAATTTCTTCCTGTTCGGCAAATTCGGTTGCCAGCTCGCTGTTGATCCAGGCCTCCACGTTGAAGAAAGCATCATCCAGCATTTTCTGGGTGGCCTGCGGGTTACCGTAGATTTCCCCCATGAAAGGTTCAATCAGTCCCAGTTTTGAGGTGGCAGTCTGGGAGCGCGCGTCAGTCTCGCCAACCCATCCGGAAGCCGTGCCGCCCAGATTCACCAGTTTTTTGTAGTCGGAACCGCCAACGGTGATCACCGTGGCTTCCTGGCGCATCACCACTTCATCTTTCAGCAGATTGAGAATGTTGCGATCCAGTTCTTCCGGCACGGCATAGCCGCCGTCTTCATCGGTGCCCACCTGTAATGCCTTACGCTCCAGATCGCGCAGACCATCTTCACGGCCTTTACGCAGGAAGCCCACAAACGCTTCTTTATGCTCGGTGGCCAGTTTATTTTGCGCACCACCTGCCGGACGTTTCAGCTCAAGCAGCTCTTTTTCAAGATCGCTTTTGAGATTTTCCAGCTCGCTGAGTTTTCCGTTCAGGGTTTCCACCTGCCCGGCAAGTTTGCCTTTTTCCTGCTCAATCGCATCCACGCGCCTGTCGTTCTTTGCTTTGAAGTCGTCAAACTTCTGCTGCAGCTCCTGCGCGACCTGTTCGACATCTTTAATATCAACCGCCATCGTATTTCTCCTGATTAGAAGTTCAGATTTTTCAGTGCATTCAGTGCAGAGCCCACATCCTCAGCGTCGCGCAGGGACAGTGCGCCATAGCCCCCGGCCATGAATGCTTTGGCCTGGGTACGGGAGAGTCCGACATCACGCAGGACTCTTTCGATTTTTTTCTGTTCGGGGATTTCCCCGCGGGCCAGCGCGTTCTTGACGTCGCTGATCCGCGCCTCGTCGTTAGATGGGAACGTCACCAGGCTGACTTCCCAGAGGTCGATTTCTTTCAGCAGAAAGGCTTCTTTGCTCCGGTCGTATTCCCAGTCTTTCAGGACGTACCCAATAGAAAGGCCGGTTAACGAACCGGCCTTCATGTGTGCATGTGCGCGTTTTGCGAGGGGATCATCATCAATAAGCAACCGTCCCCTGACGTAAAGCCCGACATCGTCTTCCTTCATTTCGGTGTAAACACCGATGGGTTCATCCATGCGGTGCTGCCAGAGCAGCGCAGGTAACGCTTTTCTGTCACTCCACGCCCGCAGGGAAGCAGCAAATGCCCCGGACATCACCACATCATCGTGGCTGTCCTTTACACCAAAGACGGAGCCATACCCTTCAAACTCACCGGAGTCACTGACAGATTTCAGACTCAGCGGTACATCAAGACGTTGTTTCGTCTGCATTGGCGTTATCCTTCTGCTTACCGGCTTTACTGCCATCGGAGGGTTTCGTGGTCATGTTCATCGGGGTGAGATAGACATCACCACCGGGACGCGGATTCATATCTTCCAGGTCGCGGCAGTCATTAGGAGAGTAAATTCCCCAGTTGATCCCGGTGGCGTAGGCTTCAAAACGGGACTTCATATCCCCGCGCAGTAACGCCCCGGCGTTAAATTTGGCGTAATAAACGCCCTGCTTACTTTTTCGTACCAGTCCGGTGTTGATCCGCTGCTCAATGCGGGTCAGATACGGCACCAGTGAATAGTTGATAAATCCCAGCCCCAGCTCTTCGATATTGTTGAAGGTGGCGCGATCGGTGTTCTGCACCATGTGCAACGGCACCCGAAACAGACGACAGATTTCTTCAAGCTGAAACTTGCGGGTTTCCAGGAACTGGCTGTCCTCGGCGTTCAGCGCCATCGACTTCCAGTCCAGCCCCATCTCAAGGATCATCGGGCGGTGAGCATTGCCAAGCCCGGTGTGACGCTCCTCAAAATCTTTCTTCAGGCGCTCGTAAGCCTGATCTGACAGCGTCTGCTCTGTACGCAACACACCGGACGTCACCGCACCATTGCTGAACAGTCTGGCCCCGTGCTCTTCGGTCGCTGCCGCCAGCGATATTGCCTCGCGGGCATAGGCGATGGGATTCAGCCCCACCAGTCCGTCCAGCGTCAGCGTGCGCACATGCCAGATATCCTCCTGGCTCAGTACATCCGTGGAGCCGTCCGGGAATGTGACCTGATAGACCGGCTCCCAGCTACTGTTAAGCTTCGGTACCACACAGCCAGGATCGACGGGCAGCAGTTCAGCCACTTCGCCAAATGCTTTCACTTTGTAGGCGTAAAAGTTTCCCCTCAGGCACAGACAGGTGACCACCAGCTCCCAGAACTCCTGCGGCGTCATATATCCATTGGGATGCGTGGAGATCAGCTTATGCAGACGTTCGCCGGTGGCTCTCTGTTTCAGGCTGCCGTTCAGGTGATACAGATTGCAGGGCAACATCCCGACCGACTCTGCCAGCACCCTGACGCAGGAAAAAACCGCCGTCAGTCGCATGGCCCGCTGGCTGCTGATCTGCTTTCCGGTATAGGTGTCGTATGACAGCCCGATAGCATCCGCCAGCTCTGCTGGCGTGGTCACCGGCGCGTCACTTTTTCGTTGAAATAATCCCGAAAAGAACACTATTTACCTCCGCCGACAGACGGCTGTGTACGGTCGAGATATCGCGCCACCAGCCACGACCAGAACAGGCACAGCGCCCCGGCAACAACAAAACCCGCCGGGGGATAAATCAGCCAGGCACCATACGCCAGCAAAAGCGCACCCAGCACGCCCACCAGTGGCGCGAGAATTATCAGAAACATAATGACCTCGGTTAAAGCGAGCGGATGCCCACGCTGACCAGATGTTCAGACAGATCCGGCTCCGGTTCACCACCATTGACCAGCATCCGGCTCATCGCTGTAAACATCGCAACAGGGCCGTCGATTTTGGCTTCCAGCGTGGATTTATTCGGGAAGATATTGTCGTTTTTGTCCGGTTTTACCGTAACGTTAGACATCATCCAGTTCATGACCGGATGATTGCTGTGATGGAAACGCCCGGCATAGACCAGTGATTCCGTTTCCTTCATGGCCTCTGACAGATTGCGAACCGTCTGCGGAACCTCCACCAGCGGTATCCCTTCTTCAGCCAGTGCCAGGCTGAACTGCATCGCGCTCCACGGGTCAAATCCCAGTTCCCTGAGGTTTTCACCACCAATCCATTCCAGTAAGTCACTTTTTATCTGAGCATGATCGATAACATCACCATCCGTCAGAATCAGCTTATCCATCTCCGCCCACTTCCGGTAAAGTTCTGCCTGCTGCCGCGAGCATCGTTCCAGCCGTCCTTCCGGAAGCCAGAATTTAAAATCGGCATGAACATGCCCGTTATCCGTTCGCCAGAGTTTTGCCGCCGCACAGATATCAATCTTATGAGCAAGGTCAACGCCGACCCACATGGGATACGTTTTCAGCTCATGTCGTGGGGCAATGTATTCGCACTTCTCCCACTTAATCATATCCATCCAGGCAGATTCGGCAGTGACCCACACATTCATGTGTTTGGTAAAAAAATTCACCCGCGCAGAGACCTGCTCCTTCGCTTTTTTCGCCAGACGACGCAGATCATCCCAGCGTTTACAGATGCCCAGGCCAGGATTCGCTTTCTGCCAGACCGTTTCATCAAACGGATCATCTCCCTCATCGAGCGTGTAAATGATCGCAAAGTAGGAGTCGTCTTTTACCGCGCCCTCCACGTCGCTGTTATAGCCTCGCAATACCTTAATGGCGTAATCGCGCTGCTCGTAGCAAATCCCTTCCTTGTTAAAGCCAGCCGTGGTGATGCCAAATAACAGAGACTGCAGACGGGCACCGGTTGCCGTTTCCAGAACGTCCCACACGTCACGGGTTTTATGAGCATGCAGCTCATCAATAATGGCGCAGTGGATGTTCAGACCGTCCAGGTTGTTTGCATCCGAGGAAAGCGGTTCAAATTTTGATGCGCTCTGCTCCTGGTAAATCGCCAGCTTGTTGAAATCAAACAACCGCCCGAGTGTCGACCGGGCTTTTCTGACCATATTTTTGGCGTCTTCAAACACAATTCTGGCCTGGTCACGCGTGGTTGCGGCTGAATACACCTCAGCACCGCCTTCACCATCTGCCCCCGTCATATACAGACCGATACCCGATGACAGGGTTGATTTTGCGTTTTTACGGGCAACTTCGTTGTATGCTGTCCGGAACCGGCGCACCATCACCGGGCGTCCACTGCCATCGCTGCGCATGACAACTTCCCCGGTTTCTTCATTCACCAGCGGAATGACAAAACCAAAAATATTAATGAGGATAAACACATGCCAGTCCATCAACTCAATGGGCTGACCTGCCAGCGCCCCTTTCACATGGGGTACAAATTTGTAGAAATTAAGGATGTGCTGTGCACGAGGTTCACTGAAATAAATCCCCCGCTCTTCGCCGTACTTCAGATCATCAAGAAAACGCTGGCAGGCCAGACGGACAAATTCGCCAGCAACAATTTCTCCTGCAACAACACGTTCGGCGTAGCGGATCCCGTCAGCCACTTTTGCCATCAGTCTCTCGCTTTTAAAAGCTCTGCCAGCGGATCAACATCATCCGGTCCGGCGGTATTTACTTTCGCCCGGCTTGCCGGTGACATACCAAACTCTGCAAGCATCGCCCGAATCCGCTTCCAGGCATCAGCCTTCATCGCAGCAGCCGGGTGTGCCTTGATCAGCACATCGCCATTCTGCGTTTCCGTGCGGTAGGTATAACCCTCAACATCGAGTATTTCGCAGTGATGCCGGTATTCGGTGTAGGCTTCCACCAGTAACTCGAGCGCACGTGCATCGAGCTGAGAAATGATCCCTTCCGCATTCAGCTCTTCCGCCATTCGCCTGAACCAGTACTTCCCCTGCGCCCCTAAATGTTGCGGAATTTTAGGGAGACCTTTTTCATCCTTTTTAGCGGTTTTTTTGGAGTCTTTAACTGGCCGCTTAGAGGGGTTACCTCGTATCAAATGCAGGCGTGGCGGGGTTTTCGGGGGTCCAGACATAATCGGTTTTACCTATCAATCATTTAATCACATTCCAAAAAAAAGTTTTCGAACCTGCGGCGATGCGAGGAAAGGTCAGGCGGCGGTACTGAGCAGCCAGGGTTGCAGAGATTTGACCCGCCCCTCCCCTACAGATGGGAAATGTTATCAATTGATGCGTTCGCACGCTGTTTTTGCTTTATGACAGGGCCAGCACAGACTCTGCAGGTTACTGTCTGCATCCGTGCCACCATGAGCTTTCGGAATGATGTGGTCCACAGTTCTGGCTTCAACGGCTCTCCCATTGCGCAGGCAGTTCTGACACAGATGATTATCACGCTTCATTATGCGCGCACGTATGGCATCCCATTTCGAGCCATAGCCACGCTGGTGGCGACTCAGTCCGCGCTGATGCTGTACCCATCCTTCGCCACGATGTTTATCGCAGTAACCAGAACTGTCTGTGGTTGTACCTGCGCATCCACGCTTACGGCAGGCTCGTGGGATTCGTGATGGCATAAATACCTCATACCCTGTTCGGTTTAATGACAGGCTGATTCTCGATATGTTCTGCTGTCAGTCTGAAAGTCACAGTGACTGTTGGTGGCTCGCCTCCGCGTGTCTCTGTCCTGGCGGAAAGCTGCCCTTCCAGTAACTCACCATTAACTGCAATCCCATACCCTGCGAAATGTTTACCACGATACAGTTTAGCGACCTGAAACTTCATAACTCTTCCTTTTAGACATGTTAGACGTGAACCTGTCGCACGGCAGAGTCGCCGAAAGTTTACGGTTTACCCAGGCTCACAGCTGAAAGCCTTTCTTAGATGTGCACATGCGATATGCTTTGAATGAATTATTAAAAACTTTGCTCTTTTTCAAAATTTCGTATCCTGGCTCGTTAATGTTAAAGAATTAAACGTAAGAAAGTAGTATGTTGAATCGCTTATATCAAAATACATAGGACTCAAAATGCCAGAACTCGTTGATCCAACAGACTCATTAATTAGTTTTCAATACGCCTTTTCTAATGGTCTGATTAAGCCTTCACCATGCATAGTTCACCCAAATATGAAGGTGCTTTTGGATGATGCAGAGGGTACACCACGGTTTACTTATGCATTCTTTGAAGGAGAAAATGTTAAAGGTGTTGCTATATATGTCCCTGCAGAGTTTGTTGAAGGTAAACCATGCTTTGGCGTTGGCTATGCAGTAGCTGATGAATATAAAGCGCAAGGCATCGGTACTCAACTTCTCATCGCCAGCATTGAAGAAATGCAATACGGATTTAGAAATTCCTTCAATGAATTCTATGTAGAGGCTATTGTCGGGGTTGGTAATCAAGCCTCCAACAAATTAGCTGCAAAAGTTTTATCTGATACTCCTGAGCCAGGGACAGATTCTTACTCAGGAAAACCTATCAATCAGTACATGAAACTTTTCAAAACCACAAAATAACTACCATTCTGGCGCAGATTTTTGCGCCTTTTCAGGTTTGCAGTTCACCTGCCACGCTTTGTTATGCGCCTGAATGTCCCGCTTCGTCTGTTGCATTATCATAAGTAATAGCGTAGGTTGACACCCTGGCTCTCTTTCGCCACCGGCGAATCTTTAGCGGATTATCCTTGGCCGGTTTTTATCTGAGACATTGCTCACGAATGTATAGCTGTGCCCCTTCCAGTTGCTTCTGCATCGTCATCAACCGTTCTCTGAGGGTGAAATAATCCCGTTCAGCGGTGTCTGCCAGTCGGGGGCTGGTTGCATTATCCACGCTGGTGGGTCCGGTGGCTTCACGCACGGCTGCGGAGCAACTGGCATTGACCCGCAGGCGCTTACGACCAGCGGCAACATCAGCGCGCAGGGTTTCATTTTCAGCTTTCGCATTGGCTAATTCTCTCGAGTACTTTGCATCGAGCGCAGCAACATCACGCTGACGCTGCTGCATGTCAGCGATGGTGGCGGTCGCCTGCTTCAGCTCACTGACTTTTTTATCACGCTGTTCTTTGTAGGCGATGGCGTTATCACGGTAATGATTGACCGCCCACGACAGGCAGACGATGATGCAGATAACCAAAGCATAAATAATCGCGGCGACTCTGCTCACTGCTCTATCCCCCAACAGGCTAATGCGCTTTCCTGGTCACGACGAATAACCTGTCCATAGCAGTTATTTGAACGTATGCGGCAATCGCGCCCACCATCTTTTATCCACCAGCGAATCGCCTCGCATGCGCCCTTACGATCACCGGCATTCAGCCGCTTATAAAACGTCGACGGGAAACACTTACCGGGGCCAATGTTATAGGGACAGAATGACGCTATACCCGCTTTTTGTGGTTCGGTCAGTGGTACTTTAATATTGCGCTCCACCCATGCCAGCGCCTTATCACGCTCAATGGCGTTGACCTGGTCGCATTTTTCCTTCGACAGTTTCATACCGGGAAAAACGGGTTTTCCATCCACCATCGTGGCACCCCGACAGATGGTCCAGATGCCGGACCCATCGCGGTATGCCGTTGTGTGGTTACCTTCTTTTTCATCCAGAAACTGGTCGAGAATATCAGGCGCGGGCGCACCGACGGCAATCAGTGCCAGAACGGCAGCCGACAGGCCGTATCTGATTTTTGCGTTCATGGATATTTATCAGGATTTATCGGTTTCTGCCCACGGACAGGTTTATCTGTTCCGGTCAGTGACTTAAGGTTGTGATTCCGGAGGAGTCTTCAGAGAACCAGTAATTCTTCCCGGTAGCTTTCCTTTGTAGGTTATCCATACATTCTGCGCCTCTAAAATTACGGGGCGCTTTTCCGGCGACTGCTCATCCCCTTCACATAACCCGGCAGCAACATCCAGGAAGACCTGTCTGATGCTCATTCTGGCTGCTGCCTCATAAAACTCCAGCGCGGCACCTTCAACACGGTCCAGCGAGATGTCCAGGTCAAAAATTTCACCGTCAAAGCGTTTTTTGTCCCGTAACGCTAAAGTTACCGTAACTTTATTCTCAAAATTGCGGATCCCTTTCACAATCAGTTCATAGTTTTGAGTCATTGAATTACTCTCCCCGTGCAGCCTTACGCTTGTCTTCTCTGATTTTGAAGTACAGATTTGTCAGATAAGTCAGGAAGCCCAGAACCAGACTCCCCAGTACACCAATCGCAGCCCACTGTGACGGACTGACCTGATCAAGCCACTGTAAAAACCAGTAGCCAGCACTGCCTGCGGAGGTGCCATAGGCAATGCCCGTTGAAATTTTGTCCATGGATTTCATAGCCTCACCTCCGCAAATAACGGATGGCGTAGTTTTACACTGAGAAATGAAAGGGATTTGAAAAGAAAAGCCCGCAAAAGCGGGCGAAACAATATATACAGTAAGGAAAGCACTCTATCCAACAAACCACCCACAGTTAATCGGAATAAAAGCAGAGTGCTTATGAATGATCGCCTGCCCGAAGGTTAGTATTTCTGCACAGCAATTTTGCAAAAAAAAGCGATCATTCATAACTTAAACGTCTTTCAGTCACTCCGGGATTTCCCATCATCGCAGACTGAAAGACTCTAACTGGAGCGGGCAGCGGGAATCGAACCCGCATCATCAGCTTGGAAGGCTGAGGTAATAGCCATTATGCGATGCCCGCATATGGTGCCGACTACCGGAATCGAACTGGTGACCTACTGATTACAAGTCAGTTGCTCTACCTACTGAGCTAAGTCGGCACTGGACCGCCACCGGGGACTCGAACCTCGCACACTCAACTTAAAGGGTTGACGCTCTTTCCTGATGAACTGGTGACGGTTGGTGGCCCTTGCTGGATTTGAACCAGCGACCTGGCGATTATGAGTCGCTCGCTCTCACCACTGAGCTAAAGGGCCGGGCGCAGGATAATAACGTTACGAAATCAATGTTGCAAGCATTCAAAAATCACCTGGTTAAAAATCACCCTTATCTCCTCCACCAGCGCATTCACCATGTCTATCCGAGATAAGTGACACAAAAAAACCGCTTGATGCGGGTTTAAGTTGTGTGGCGAAGCGACCACTCTTAACAGATTAAGATAGTTTTTGCGTACGCGTTAGTGATTTTTTCATAATTATCTGTATCCTGTGGCTATTTCTCTTGCGCAAAGGATGCTTTTGATGACGCAGCAACTCGAAAACATGCCAATAACAGAAATCGAAATTGCCTACGGTGGAGAGGCATACGCAGATAATCAGATCGACGCGAAAACATTAGGCGAAGCCTTAACCTCTCTTAGTGCCCTGATTGAACACGCCGAAAAAATAATTAATGGCGAAACAGCAGAGCCGAAAGTCAACATCAAGGCAACAAAAGAAGGTTCATTTACTTTGCTTGTTGCTGTGATGGGGAGCATAAAAACTATTAACGCCCTTGGCCTCGTTGCAGGTGGTGGAGTTGCCGCAGGTGGCGTACTCGGGATAATCGAATGGCTCAAAGGGCGTAAAATCAGCTCCATTGTCGTCGATGAACAAAAAGATACAGCAGAAATCGAAGTGGATGGTGAGAAGGTTAAATGCAGTAACGACATTCAAAAATTAATAACCAGTCCAATCATCCGAAAAGAACTGGATAAATTAATCTATAAACCCCTGCAGACTGAAAAACCATCCACGTTCTCAGTTTCACAGCAGAAGCATAAGGTAGTCAGGGTGACGCAAGCTGAAGCAGTAAGTTTTAAAACTGCAAAATCCACCTTTGTCGAGAAAACGCACGTAACGACACGCCAAGCTAATGTACATTTTGCTAATGTTCGATTCAAGCAAGGCAAAAGCTGGGATATCATCCTGCCAAATGGCGAAGAAGTTAGCGCATCTATGAAAGATGAGGCTTTTCTTGAACGGGTTGAACACAACCAAGCAGCATTCTGTAAGGGTGATCTTTTTGTTGTAGAACTGACAGAAACAACAAAAGAAACAAATGGCGCGCTGTCTAAACCACGCTATAGTATTACTAAGGTTATACGCCACAGAGCGGCGGCAGATAGGAAACTACTTTAAATCATGTCAATCCTAAGCATTATGCTTTACATCACTGTATTCATGGCTGTCGCAGCGACGGTCAGATATGCTGTGCTTAGGTTCTTGGTTTGGGTAAAGCCGAATGCGTATATTGAACTAACCTACACCGATCCTGAAGGCAGAACCGCTAAAAGGAAAGTCAGCGTTAGAAACGAAAATGACGCAGAAGAGTTGGCGCTACTGCTACGCGAACTCAAAACTCGCAACGAAGCAAGTGCAGGAAGGTGAATGGCGAACACTAAATCCTACCTGGCAATGCAGGCATGGTTTACCACCCTTATCACTGCGGGATTGAATTTCCTTTTTGACTGGCTTCCTCAATTAGCCTTCTTCAAATCATTGGCGCCTGGAGCTGCTGTCGGCTTATCTCATGTGGTAATTCTTCTTATCGCTTACATAGGTTTGCCTACGCTTAATGATGTAAGAATGAAAAGGGAAATAAAAACGGCCAGAAAATTCATCACGAACTGCCTGGCCAACCCTAACCTAACACCAGACCAAATTGCGCACTACAACCAATGTCTTATCGATCTAGACAATAAGCTATTAAAAAACATAAATATTCGTATTGATGCTTTATCTGACGCCGAATCGAAAGCTCAAGCAAACGAGTAGTAACAGTCATAACTTATGATAGAATCAAGCATATACATCCATCAATAAAGCCTAATGCAGTTTGCAGCTCCTTTCTTATAGTTCCATCTGAGCACCTGCGTTTCTTCGCGATTGAGCGTAGAGAAACACCAATAACAAAGTGAGCTATGAGCAGCTCATATTCCTCTGGTTTATACTTTCGCAACCGAGCCACACAACCGTCTATCATGATGCCTTCATCATCATCACACTGGAGACGTGACTTTTTGCCATGTGGCAAAAGCCCCTTGAAGCCCGCTGCTATCGGTTGCCAATCGACACCGCTATTTTCTGCTGCAGCCCATGCCCCCCAGCGATCTAAAACCTCATACATATCACGCCCCATTACCATCACCTCTGATTTCGCAAATCTTCACGCCCAGTCGCCCACCAGGAACGAGCTGACCGCGCACAATATTGATTTCATCAAACTGCTCGTCGTCTATGAGAAGCCCCGCATGCGTCAGTGCATCCAGCGGTGCTTTCAGGATATTGTCCAGGTCCCGACGGCGCTTATCCGGCGGCTCTGCAGTAATTTTTATTGCCAGTCTTCCGGACAGGTTTAATTTCAGCCGCTGCTGGCGAACAATTAGCGCCACATCACGGCGATAACGCTTTCCGGCCTCCGAGATGAAATACGTATTGCCATGACGTCGCCAGTAGGTATTCACCGTCGGCGGGTAAGGCAAAACAAATTCTATGCGTTCAGTCATTCATGCTTTCCACTTCAGGACACCCGAATTTCTCGCGTGCATTAAAAAACGAATCAGCAACAACAGCTGGCTGCCGTGTTTTTCTTCAAAATCTTTTACCCCGGCGTGCAGTTCGTTATGACATTTACGGCACAGCGGAATAACAAACAAATCATCAGCCTTTGTTCCCATCCCTCCCAGTCCATGACCAATGATGTGATGCGGATCATCTGCCTGATTACCGCACGTCATGCATTTCTGCGTTTTTACCCAGCGCGTGTATACAGGCATCTCTTCCCGTTGTGGTTTCTGGCGCTGGAGATACTGAGCCGGTGACTCCGGATCAACAGCAATGCTGACCACCGTCTTTTCCTGTGGCGGTTTTTGCTGGTGGGCGTGAGGCAGCGGCGCAAGATTTTTTGTGCGCTGCTTCAGTATGCTGGTGGCGGTCTGCTCTCCCGGTACGATGTCGCTTTCACGGTACATTGAACGGATTTTTTCCGCACGCAACCCCAGCGAACGACGTAATACCGCCTCCGGTAGCGCGTCCGCCACCTGATTGCGGACCGCCCACCAGGATAATTCAGCCAGCGATAATTCCCGCTCCTGTGTGCCATTCATTGCGTGACGAATGACGTCAATCATCCATGCTGACAAGTTTTGGTGAGCAAGTTGCTCAAGTGATTCGGAGGTCTGGTCACGCAACTGGTTGTCGCAGTGCCAGCACAACACCATTGCGCCGGTACCATAACGGTGAATGACGGTTTCACTATGGTGATAATCGCCGTGTGGCCACTGGCAGGATTTAACATGGCGCAGTAACCAGTCAGACAATGCGCCAGCGCCACCAGCAGCACGAATCACTCGTTCGTCGCTGAAAAATGGCAGTAATGATTTATCCTCCGCCAGCGGCTGGCGAACGGCAGGAACGACCCCGGACGGCAGATTACGCATGCTTTTCGGTTCCGGCTCCACCAGTACC
>NZ_PTRX01000046.1:0-20174 GCF_002966045.1 Escherichia sp. MOD1-EC5189
ATCGTATCGGAGCCTTTTGACGCAGCCAGGTAGAAGGTGGTCTGGCTGTTATCATCAAGACGAGGCTCTGCAATAACGGTCGCAAAATCTTTCACCGGGTTAATAATACCGGCGTTAATGTCAGCCCCCTTGACACTTGAGGAGCGAATGACCTGGTTAGCAACAGACTCCATCGCCGTCGGTACCAGTACGAACGCAGGACGAATATTCAGATGACGCTCCCCCTCTTTCTGAACACGCATCAACTGGCGGGCTTTATCCAGCGATGCCACGTCCATTGCAGCGTCCTCCAGTACGTTTGCATGTTTCGCTTTATCGAACAGACTTACATTATCTGTGGAGATTTTCGGGTTAGACGTCAGAATGGCATAAACCAGATCGGCAATAGTGGATTTCGCCGCACGGCCCAGCTTCATCGGGACATCGGTCAGCATATTCAGATCATCATTGATAATGGCCTGACGGGTGATACTGAACAGCTCGCCATAGGTCGCCAGTGCAATAGTGGCCTGTTTATCTCCGGTGGTGACGTATTTATATTCCGCCCCTTCACGCACCTGACGCAGAGCACTGAAGCCCCCCATACCCACGCGATGGGCAATTTTAAAATCAGACAACTGACCTTTCCGCGTCCACTGTTCATAGGTTTCAGGGGCATCCTCCCAGCCCTGCAGAATGGCTTTGTTCGCAACATCCAGCAGAATATTACCGAAGTCAGACGTACTGTGTGTGAACGCCGCACCGACCATCTGCATCGGGTTATAACCGGAAACCCCAATACCCCGTTCAGTCAGTGACATACGGGCATATTCACGCAGGGTCATCCCGTTGTAGACATTATCACGTTCGGTTTTTTCAAATCCGGCACGCGCCATCAGCGCCTGGCGGATCCCGTCCCCCACAAAATTACCGTTACCGGCATAAATATGAGCCGGGGTATTTTTATTGGATGGCGTGGACTCGCGCCCCATCTCGTTCAACAGCTTTTCGCGGGCCTGCTCCAGCGAACATTCAGGATCGGCAAGACACTGAGCCTGCAGCGTCTGATAACGCCCGCCAAACATGGCAAACAGATCATTAATACCGTTTACACGCGCTTTTTGCTCTGCCAGTACCTGCGCACGGATACTGTTTTCATCCACCACGGGTGCTGCTGCCTGCACTGGCGTCCGGGAGGCTGCAGGTTCATCATCCTGTACGCGTGGAGCACTGTTGCGTGGCGGAGTAATCATGTTTCGAATGGATTCCGGCATCTTTTTAAATTCCTCTGTACGTTTTGACTGAATACATGCCATTGCCTTAACGGCTGGCGTCACCTGATCAGCAAATCCATGTGCCAGACATTCGGCACCGGACATCCAGGTCTCATCCGCCAGCATGGCAGCAATTTCATCGGTGGTTTTCCCGGTTTTCTGTGCATAAGCGGGTAACAGAACCGCCTCAACCTTATCGAGCAGGTCGGCATAGGTGCGCATGTCCTCCGCATCACCGCCCGTAAAGCCAAATGGTTTATGAATCATCATGAAGGTGTTTTCCGGCATAATGACCGGTTTTCCCACCATCGCAATGACCGACGCCATTGACGCCGCCACACCGTCGACATAAACGGTAATGGACGCACCATGTGTTTTCAGCGCATTAAAAATGGCGATGCCTTCAAAGACATCGCCACCCGGTGAATTGATATGGAGATTAATGTGGGTGATATCGCCCAGTGCATTCAGATCACTGATAAACTGCTTCGCTGTAACACCCCAGAAACCAATCTCGTCATAAATATAAATATCCGCGTCACTCTGGTGACCAGCCTGCATCCTGAACCAGGAATTATTCTTCGGACTGGTCGTCGGTGTGCTGCGGCTCCTGTCGTTTCGTTGCGGCACTGCTGCCTCCTTTATCACTGGCCGGATCGGTATCAAATACCAGATCCAGCTTGCGGTTTTCATCAATTTCGGCCTTGCGCCGACGTTTGACATCATCCGGATTACGACCACCTGCACGTACCCAGTCTGATTCTGTCGCCGCTCCACCACGAATCTGGATTTTCCAGGCCTCAGCCTCCTTAACAGGGTCAATCCACGGCATCACCGGTCCGGAATACACCGCGGTATACAGTGAAGAACGGTCAAGATCGCGGGGTAGCCTGATAACACCGGATGCCACAGCCTGTTTCAGCCAGGCACGGTACATCGGGCGGGTGACGGCACCAATAAACCAGTCCTGCAGGATCAGGTAGCCATCAGTGGATTCAACCAGCTCCTGACGCTGGGCGCTGTAAGTGCCGTTATAGTTGCGCGCTGTACTGGAAAAACTCAGACGACTGCCAGCCGCCACTGCACGCAACTGACCATTACGAAAAGTTTCAAGATTAGGATTGGGGCGATCCGACTTCACCATTCCGATTTCTTCGCCGGGTTTCAGATCGTCGTAAATAATGCCTGGCTGAATGGTAAGCTCGCGTTCCTTATCCTTGCTGCCATTACCATCCGGTTCATAGCTCTGCCCGTCGCCTTTGCGGATGTACATCCCCAGAGCAGCGGCGATCCTTGCTGCAGTCAGCTCATAATCTTCATAATCTTTCAGGGCACTGAGGCGGATCAGCACACCGGACAACAAAGACGTCCCGCGCATCTGGTGCAGACGGCGAACAAATTTAAGATGCAGCATTCGCTCTGCATCCACTTCTTTGGTTTCCATCTGCCGTCCGGATACGGGACGGCTTTTATACACCAGATATTTTTCGGGACGCCCCCAGTCATCAACAAACACGCCCTGATTCAGCCTGTTGCTCTCATCACTGGTCATGGGAATAAAGTCTGGCTCGAGCGCCTCCAGCCAGAAATGAACACCGGCAGAAGGCGTCAGGCTGTTTATGCGCCCGGAAACCATCTGGGCAAACACCTCACCATCGCGCAGCCAGGTACGCAGCATCAGACGTTCCAGCATCGGACGGGTAAACTGCCCGGTGACTTCCGGGCTGACAGACCATTCACTCCATCGGGTGCGAATCTCCGCTGCCAGATCACGGGCAATGGCCCCATTGCGTAATACCGGATGTGGCTCGACAATAATCCCGTTTTTCCCCACCACCCGTTCTTCCAGCTTGTCAAATACACCAATAACCAGATCGTGGTTGTTATCAAGGTAACGGGCCTGCTCACGTAACGACACGGCCCCGTACTGGCTTAGCTGGTCGGCAGTTCGGTTCTCCCGTCGGGCTTTGTGTGTCCGCGTCGTTTTTACGGCTTCATAAGCCTGGATCACCGCACGGGAACGCAGCCTTGCCGCTTTCCATCCAGGTGAAAAAACGCCAATCACATCATCAAGAATTGCCATCAGAACCTCGCCAGCCGGTACCCGGGATGCCCCCGTCGTCGTGTAATCAGAGCCGCAAGGCGGCGCTCCCACTCCTGCCGTCCCTGCCGGATCTCAGATAAGTTTTCCATGGTCATCTGCTGACCATTAAAGGTGACGGATTTTCCGTCCAGCACCGCCATTTCAGCTTCCATATAACGCTGAATCATGGCTTCGATATCATTCTGGTTCATAACCATCCTCCGGAAGTCAGCCAGGGGTTAACATCGTCAGTTACTGTTTTCTTCCGTTTTTGTTTTTTAACAGGCGTGGATACCGGTTCCGGTGAGGATGACGGTTCGGTACTGTCCTGGACACACTCCAGCCAGGTTTCCCGGCTCGCCCACTCCGGTGCATCCGGCCAGCGGATCTTTTCGTATCCATGCAGAATGACCAGAGCCTCGGCATACACCATCAGGTCAAAAGCTTCGTTGGCACCGCGACCCGGCTTACTCCATTTCCCGTCACTGCTCCGCTCTTCATACGTCAGTTCGTCGTAAAACCAGCTCCCCAGCCAGTCAGGGAAATGCACATAGCCGGGACCTGGCGAGTCACGCCATAACGCGTTATTCACCCGGTCTTTCAGTGCATCCGTCTGAAGAAGCCAGAGCGGCACATCACCTGCGGCCTGCGCCCGTCGGCCCGTTCGTCCGGTGTTATCAGGGAATGTACGGGTGATCAGTTTTGCGCGCCGGATGCTGTCGCCCTTAAACAGGTAAATACGTTTACCAAGGCCATCACGACGGCAACGACGCCAGAATTTATAGGCATTATCAGTGACCCCGTCTTCACCGCCGGAGTCCACCGCCATTGCCATCAGTCGCATTTGTTGAGAAGGATCGGAGGCTAGCGGCCAGCTTTTATGAAAAACATCCGTCAGCAGGACATCCCAGTCTTCCGGATAGCTGGCCGGATCAATTCGCTGGCTCTCCCCGTCGCTGTCACCGCGTAATGACTGCGTGATGTTGTAACGATCAATAATCCAGCGTTCGCCACGGCTGCCATAGCCCGTTACCTGAACCACAAAACGGCGATGACGTCCCGCCTGCACATCCACTGTCGCCACAAGGAAATTAACGCCATCCGGCACACTGCGGGAAGGAACTGGCTCTGCCCGCTGCTCAAGCAGTTCACTTTTTCGTTGCTCCATGCTGGCGCGGGGAAGATAAGGTAATCCCCAGTCGGTATTGATAACCGTCTTGAGTGTTTCTTCACTTCCGGTTGTCTCGTATTCCTGTTCTGCAGTAAGCAGTTTGTAAACGAGTTGCGAGAGTGTCTGGTAAGCAGCTGCCGGACCCTCCATCCAGAATGACGCAATACGTGAGCGTCGGGGATCACCATAACGACTGCCATCCGCATTGATGGATTCACCATCCCGCAACCAGACCCCACGTCCGTTCAGCTCACGTTTGTGTTCAGGCATAATCCGTCCTGAACAGGAAGGACACTGAATATAAGCCGCCTCACTTGCCAGCACGGGATCGGCAATATCACGGAAACCAGCAACCACATCGCCGCAGGGCTGAAAATACTCACCACAGTGTGGACAGGGCCAGTACCAGCGACGGCGATCACCACGGTTATAGAGCGACAGGATCCCCGTGGTTGGTGGAGCCTCATGCGGTGAAGTCCGTCGCCATTTCACATCCTTCACATCCCTGCCGGGGGAACTCTCCACCAACGTCATACCGCTGGACATAAATGTGGTGGTACGTTTTGAGGCAAGAGAGAAGGCATCCCCCTCGCCATCAATATCTTCCGGAAAACGGTCATAATCCGTCAGCGCGACGCATTTATAATCTGATGAGGACATGATATTGACTGACGGCCAGCCGATTTTCAGGTAGTTGCCAGCAAGGAATGTTCTGTCATAAACGTTGTTGTCATTTTTGTTCGGACTCAGGCGACTGACCACTTCCGGGCTGACGCGAAACGTTCTGGCGAGTCGTTTTTTGGAGTGTTCGCGGGCTTTTTCCTCCGTCATCTGAATGATCAGCATATCAGCAGGATCGCAAATCACGTTGTAAATCACCCAGCCGTCAATCAGGCCGATAGTCTTGCCGGTTCGTGCCGGGCCAACAAATATCACTGCGTCGTATTCACGCGAGGCCAGGCAGTTCATCGGCTCAATAACATACGGTGCCACCAGCGGATCCCACGGGACTGAGTTCCCGGCCCCCATGGGCACCCGCATATACTGAGCAACGGCATCAGCAACCCGCATTCGTCTCGGTGCGCGAAGGATATAACCTGAATCGGTTCGTGCTGCCTTTGCGGTTTCCTGATTCAGCATTACTCCTCCTGCTGTAATTCCTCCTCATCATCCGCACCTGCTTCAGTCACCCGCAGGGCTATCTGATCGCGCAGATCATCAATAATGGACTGAACACGGCTCACAGCGGCAGGCTGCAGACCGCAGTCACGTTCAAGAATATCCGGTAATGTCTCCAGCACCTGCACGACCGCTTTTGCCCAGATGGCAAACTCCCGTCTGACATCACTGGCCGGAATGAGTTGTGCCGTTTCCTGTTCGAACTTAAGACGCTCACGTTCAGACTGATACCAGGCTTTGCGCTCATGCGCGTCCATTTCGCCTTCTGCAACCGGCGGTGGTAATGCCAGAAATGCCGACACAATATCAACCACCCGATAAAGCTTGAGGTTGCTTTCATGCCCCCCTGCAACGGGTAGATTTTGCAGCCTTGCCGCAGCAGTCTGGCGATGTACACCTGACAGTGCCGCCAGTTGACTGATATTCAGCGTCAGATTTTTTAACTCTCGATCCATACCCGCTCCAGAATGTTTTAAACATGCATCTTGCGAACAACTTTAGGCAAACGGTGTTAGTGGTGAACAAAAAACAATCAAAATCGACACCATAAAAATAAAATCACCGTAATATCAATACATTACAGTAGTGGTGATGACGAATGAAATTTCAAAAACTAGCCTTTTTCCGCGCCGCTCCCGCCCCGTGGCAGGCCACCCCACCGGGAGGACCCGTCAGCCTGACAGCTCTGACGAACGTCTGATACAACGCCTTGCATGAATGGCATCGGGATAATCCAGAAAGGCATAGCATCGTGCCCACAAGAATCTGTGTAAGTGTCCTGTTTCTTCCCCCCCCGCACAGGACTGGCGAGCATGAGGGACAAACCCGCGAACCATAAACGCGGTAAAAACCCGGTGTGCATCGTTTTTGATTATTCCCGCACACTCGCGCAGAAGGAGTTCCCCGTCGGGCTACGGTCTCTGTTAATACGGGAATACGGCGACGATACAGCGCATGATGTGTCAGGCTTGAATACCTTTATCCGTTAAAAGGGATATCAGTTAAGCTATCCCGTGTAGGGTATAAGCCATTATCAAAGCCACTCTGTAGGGAGTGGCTTTTGTAATGGCAATAAAAAGCCCCGCGAATGCGAGGCTAAATTCTGGTATTTGTAATGACTGGCTCTTATCTCAACGCAGCCCCTTACCGCGCGCAAGATGCTCAATATCAAGCATCAGCAATGAGATGTTTAATCTGGATTCACTCCAGAAGTGATCACCACCCTGTCTACAGAGCCAGATGTGAAGGATGATAAGTAAAATTATCGCTATCATCGAAGGCATTGCGTCCTGATGTATTCCTGAAGCGTTCTCAGTGCTGTTTGGTCGCTGATGATTCCGTCCCGGATACCGAGAACGTTTCGTCCAGCAACTGGAGAGAGTTCGACGGTGGCATCATTGCCCATGCCGGAGGCGCTGGAGGTTTCGGCTGAGGATGGCACAGGGCATTTTCCTTTGACGAACACCCGACCACCATTATCAAGCTTGCGCCGAAGAGCATCATTTTCAGCTTTCGCATCAGCTAACTCCTTCGTGTATTTAGCATCGAGTGCATCAGCAGAACGCTGGCGCTGCTGCATGTCAGTAATGGTGGCGGTCGCCTGCTTCAGCTCACTGACTTTTTTATCTCGCTGTTCTTTGTAGGCGATGGCGTTATCACGGTAATGATTGACCGCCCACGACAGGCAGACGATGATGCAGATAACCAGAGCGGAGATAATCGCGGTTACTCTGCTCATTGTTGCCCCCACAAACAGACTTCACGCTCAATCTCACGACGAGTCATCAGGCCTTTCCATTGCTTACCGCCAGCGTATGTCCAGCGACGTAGCTGGTCACATGCGCCTTTGATATCGCCCTGGTTTATTTTGCGAAGAAGCGTCGATGTTCTGAAATTGCCAGCACCCACGTTGTAGACGAACGAGTAAAGAGCGCCGCGCGTTGTTTCCGGTATATCGACTTTGATGTACGGGTTAATTTGTCTGGCGACCGTGGCAAGGTCTTTATTCAGGAGGGCTTTGCATTCTGCTTCGGTATACGTTTTACCGAGCATGATGTCTTTTCCGGTGTGTCCGTGACATACAGTCCATACGCCAACGATATCTTTGTATGGTATGTAGCTGACACCTTCCAGGCCATCGTCACCACTTGGGCCAGTGATTAACACTGATGCTATAGCAATAGCCCCACCACTTATCGCCGCTATTACGCTATTTCGTAGTGCCGGTGACATTGCCATTCAATCTGTCCTCGCGCTCTTTGCGCTTGTAGTACCAGTTGATGCCAAATGTGCCGACAGTACAAAGAATACCAATGATGACAGCCCAGTCATTCAGGGAGAGGATGCCACCCATCGCAGTCAGTCCTCCGAAGCTGTAACTGAACCATTCTCTGATTTTGTCCATACGGTACATGCTCTACCCCTTCATTGAGGGGATTTGCTCTATTTAATTAGGAATAAGGTCGATTACTGATAGAACAAATCCAGGCTACTGTGTTTAGTAATCAGATTTGTTCGTGACCGATATGCACGGGCAAAGCGGCAGGAGGTTGTTAGCGCAACCTCATGCCACCCGCTTTCACGAAGCCAGCCATTACGCTGGTTTTCTTTTATGCAAAGCACACCGCACCGTAGCCACAGCGGATAAGGTGATTATTTTTGTCTGTCTGGTATTTGGGTTGATGTGCTTTCAGAAAGGTCGTGATTAAAACGCAAAAAGCCCCGAGCTATTAACTCAGGGCTTTATTTAACGAGTGCATTTATCCATCGTTGGGTCAAATTTACCCAACTTTATTCAAAAAGTCAATATCATGCCGTTAATATGTTGCCATCCGTGGCAATCATGCTGCTAACGTGTGACCGCATTCAAAATGTTGTCTGCGATTGACTCTTCTTTGTGGCATTGCACCACCAGAGCGTCATACAGCGGCTTAACAGTGCGTGACCAGGTGGGCTGGGTAAGGTTTGGGATTAGCATCGTTACAGCGCGATATGCGGCGCTTGCAGGCATCCTTGAATAACCGACACCTTTGCATCTTCCGCACTCTTTCTCAACAACTCTCCCCCACTGCTCCATTTTGGCTATATCAACCGCACGGCCTGTACCGTGGCAATCTCTGCATCTTGCGCCCGGCGTCGCGGCACTACGGCAATAATCCGCATAAGCGAATGTTGCGAGCACTTGCAGTACCTTTGTCTTAGTATTTCCTTCAAGCTTTGCCACACCACGGTATTTCCCCGATACCTTGTGTGCAAATTGCATCAGATAGTTGATAGCCTTTTGTTTGTCGTTCTGGCTGAGTTCATGTTTACCACAGAATGCAGCCATTCCGAATCCGGCTTGTGATTGCGCCATCCCCATAGCAGCCATCACATCAGTACCGGAAAGAGAGTCAGAAGCCGTAGCCCGTGGTGAGTCGCTCATCATCGGGCTTTTTGGCGAATGAAATTTAGCTACGCTTTCGAGTCTCATGGTCTCCCCCTCTTGCCCTGTTTGACCATCATGACGCCGTTAACTATTACGTGACGCTCGCCTTTGTTGTCTCGGTTGTACTTGAGCACTGTTCCTCTTGCGCAGGAAAGCATCCTCGCCACTTCGGTCTGATTTCCTCGTGTCTGGATAAGAAGCTCTGGTATCGTTTGAATTGTGGCGTTCATGCGTTCTCCAGTTCGGTGATTTTTATTCCAAGCCTTCCGCCTGGTACTTTCACACCACGAATTACGCGAATGTCATCGAATTGCTCGTCGTCTTCCGCAAATCCGGCGTGGATAAGTGAGTCGAGTAAACCTTTCAGGATGTTGTCGAGGTCGCGGCGGCGGGAGTCTGGAACGTCTGCGATGACTTTGATGCGGAGTCGTGCTTTGGTGAAAATATCTAACTTGAGTTGGCGGATGATTTGCTGAACGTCTTTTCGGTATTTCTGGCCTTTATCGCTGATGTAGTATTGGCTTCCCCGTCTTCGCCAGTAGGTATTCACCGACGGCGGGTATGGAAGCACAAACTGATATTCGTTCATGGCTTAATCTTCCCCTCCTTCAGCAATACCGCCTGCGTCCTGATCACGCCTTCGAGGTGGTAAAGTCTGGCGTCTTTGTTGTCGAGAATCCTTGTGCGTCGGTCGATCTCCGCGTGGCAGTCACTACAAGCCCATGCACCGATCAGGTCGTCAGGCTTCATTCCCGTTCCGCAAATTCCAGCCATCCGGTAATGTGCCAGAACTGTAGTTTCAGGATTACCATTGCATACGCCGTAAATACGTACCTGGCATTCTCTGCCGCGCGCTTCTTTGCGTAGATTAGCCATTTAATACTCCAGTTCAGGGTCATTTTTTAGGTCATGTTTTTTGCAGAATTGCTGCCACTCTCTTTCCAGCCGCTTACCTGTAAATTTCACTCTGCATTTTGAGTAAGTGCTAATGGCATTAAATGGTGCTGAGCCTTCAGGAAATCGAGAGCGGAATACTTCTGCCACAGGTACTAAAACCAAATACAAATAATCAGAGCTACTAAACGAATCACTCATCGTCTTCTTCCTCGTGCATTGAGCTATTCGGATCGCTCATTAGTTCTGCGCAGCAGTGCTCACACACGTGAACTTCCAGCACATGCAGCTTCTGGCCGCAGTTAGCGCACGTTAAAGCCCGCTCGACGCTTTCTTTCTGGTATTGAAGGGATTGGGATGGGCTAAGCATTATTGGATTCTCTGCATCATGAGAAAGACAATCATGGCGGCGCGGAGGGGATTTTCATGTATAGCTCGCTTAGATTTACAGTAGGCCACACCGCGTGCACCCCACTCGTCTTCATCGAGATTGATAATGCTAATCCTGTATTTTTCAATAATCGGCCATGCGTCTGCTGGGTTTGCGCATGGGTTAAAGGATCCGCGCTCAACTTCTACTTCAACTGCGTCTCCGTTTACAATGTCTCCCTCAAATGAGACAAACACCATATCGCCATTCTCACCTTCTTTGTAATCCGGTGATCCGTTATGAATGGCTTCGAATACCGCCACGTTAATTTCAAAATCACTTAACTGTGAATAATCCATTGTCATTTCCTCGCACGATTTCTTAGCCACCGGATATCCCACAGGTGAGCCGTGTAGTTGAAGGTTTTTACGTCAGATTCTTTTGGGATTGGCTTGCGTTTATTTCTGGAGCGTTTCGTTGGAAGGTATTTGCAGTTTTCGCAGATTATGTCGGTGATGCTTCGTCGCTGTCTCGCCACACGTCCTCCTTTTCCTGCGGTAGTGGTAACACCCCTGTTGGTGTTCTTTCACACCGGAGACACCATCGATTCCAGTAAGGTTGATTTGGTCGGAAGCGGTTATCTTCTTTGCATTCACCGCACCGATAACATCGCATCATGCTGCCCGGTCTCCCCATCGCGCTTTCCACTCCAGAGCCAGTCGCGCTTCGTCTGACCACTTAACGCCACGCTCTGTACCGAATGCCTGTATAAGCTCTAATAACTCCGCAAATTCGCTTACACGCATCCTGCTGGTTGACTGGCCTATTACCACAAAGCCATTCCCGGCAAGGTTAGGAACAACGTCCTGCTGCTTTAATGCTGCGGTAAACACACACTTCCAGCTTTCTGCATCCAGCCAGCGACCATGCCATTCAACCTGACGAGAGACGTCACCAAGGCAAGCCCAAAGCTTCCGATTCTGGTCTAAGCTGCGGTTGCGCTCCTGAATGATCACTACGATTGGCTTGGTTGGGTCTGGAAGGATTTGCTGTACTGCGTGAATAGCGTTTTGCTGATGTGCCGGAGATCGAATTTCAAAGGTTAGTTTTTTCATGACTTCCCTCTCCCCCAAATAAAAAGGCCTGCGATTACCAGCAGGCCTGTTATTAGCTCAGTGATGTAGATGGTCATTTAATACTCCGTCACGTTTTCCTGTCGCCACGCCTCGTCATATTCCGATTTCGGCATATTGGCGATGTAGCTATATGGCGATCCTGATTCAAGTTGCAGGAACTGGTGCGATTGCTCGTCAAGGAACAACGGGACACCACCTTCCCAACCTTCGCCGTTACGTTGTTTTTCAAGCATCAAAACAGATGCCGGAGACGCCAGTAGCTGTTCGTCCTTCTCTGACATCTTTTCACCACTCTGAACTCTCTGTAACGCTCTCTCGCGAGCCTTGTTACGCCAGATGATGAAAAGGTTGTCTGTCAGGTCTGTTATCGCTCCAGAGCCTTTTACGTCCATTTTCCCGGTTGGTTTTTCTTCGCTGTCTCCTTTTCGCGAGTGAGTAACGAGAATGACGTGGGAGTTTGTTTTGTTTTTGAAGTCGCAAATCGAGTCAACAAACGCCTTCTGCCCGTTATAGTCATCGTCGCCTATGCCACATTTCATCAGGCTGTCGATGATGAATAACTGGATCCCGTATCGGCGGCGAGCGTAGTCGAATATTTCGATCAGCCTGTCGGCTTTCGCCGTTCCGGTCAGGCCAAACACCCAAAGTCTTTCGTCATAAAATTTAAATGCAGAGTCAATTTCCAGCACTGGCGGAATCTTGCAGCACGTCGCCTGACGGGTAAGGCGCTTAAGGAGAATACCAGGCTTCAGCTCAAGTGACGCGATGCACGTCTTCACACCCTGACGCATTGCCTCAAGTGCCATATGCCCGACAACCTCCGTTTTTCCGTGACCGTTCACACCATTGACCAGCGTCAACTCTGCCTCACGGAACTGGAATTTATCTGCCAGAGATTCCCACGGTGGATTAAACAGATACTGCTGCTTGCCGTAGAAAGCATTGATAGTGTCCTGGTAAAACTCTCGCGCACTGTAGAGTTCTTCAGGATCGAAGTAGGATGCCGTGCCGATGTACTGCCAGATTTCATCCTCGGTAACACCGTTCATCAGGCATTCGTTGATGTCTTTGTACGGCAGAGTAACAAGACGGCAACGATGTTCACCGAGTCGGCTTGCGATTTCCCTTGCGGCTTCACGACCAACATCATCAACGTCCATCGAGATGAATATTTCCTCAAACCTGTCGAGATTGTGATACTCAAACTCAATCCACTGCTGCTTAGCGCCTTTCCCGCCACCAAACGGCACGGATAACGCCGAGATGCCGTATTGCGCATAGCTCATACAATCAATTTCGCCTTCGCAAAGTACAACCGCCCTCACGCCAGCGTCCAGAGCCTGCCATCCGAACAGACAAGGTTCGCAATCACCTTCTGCCATAATGACTTTCTTCCCGTCCGGGCGCTCAGTGCTGATTCGCTTGACCTGCAACAACTCACCATCGCGTTTGTACGGAATCACCAGAGCATCCAGTTCCCGCTCTCCATTCCACACCTTGCCGCTGACAACCTCGTAGCGCTTTACGATTTCTGGCGATATGCCACGCGATTGCAGGTACTCAAGATGGGATTCTGTTCTGGTAACGTAGCGGGCGATTTTCTTGCGATCAGGTCTGGAGAATTTCTTCTCACGTTTGGCATCGAAATGGTGATCGTCATCCTTGATACCGAGAAATGCTTTCGCTTCCTGCATAGCCTGATGCAGGTTAATTCCACGACATGCCATCCACAAATCAAGCATGTCACCGCCGTCTCCCTCAGCGAAATCAGCCCATTTTTTCTTGCCGCTAAGGTTGACCTTAAGGCTGTTTCCCTTGTCACCGTTGACGTTACCGGCAACCCACTCATGCCCCTCTTTCTTGCCATTTGGCAACAGGTGCGGAGCCACCCTGTCAACCTGCGCCCAAAGCAGGTCGCTAAGTTCACTTGGCGTCATGATTCCCTCAGATTGAGATTTTTAAACCAGAAATCGACAAACGAAATACTTAACCAGCCGTGGTTATAACCAGCGACCAGTAGCGATTTGATTTTTGATTTCATGGTTCACCTGTCGAAAAACACGTAGCCAGTTTTCGATACGGTGATTGCGGATGATGGTTTGGATTGTGGTTGAATGGTTTCTGGCTTCTCGTCGTTCCAGCGTTGACCGTTCAGGTAGCTCGATGGTAACAACCTGTCGAATCCGAACTGCTTACCATTCCTGCATGCGATGTCTTCTGCCAGCATCGTGGCAAACTCGCTTGCCGTACCCCTGGTAGTTTTACGCCATTCCCTGAACTGTGTTCTGAATGCCGAAGCTGCGTTTTTCTTCCCGGCCTTCCGCATGCCTGCACACCAGAATATTTCCTCGAATGCCTTGTCGGTTTCTTCGTGACGGTCAGGTGATTTTTCACACTCCGTCCGAACACTTTCGGACATAGTGTTTTTATTATTTCTTTTTTCTTTTGTAATAGTTTCTTTTGTGTGTCCCTGTTTTGGTGACAGCGCTGTCACCGTTTTGGTGACACTTTTTGTCACCAATGCAGTGACATTATCACCAGAGTAGTGACACCCTTCGATTTGCCATTCCTCGATGTTCTTGTTAGGCCCGATTTGCTGGCCTTCGCGAAGGATAACCTTCATCGCGATAAGCTCATTCTTGGCCTTGTTTACCTTCTGTCTTGGCAGCCTGGTAATTTGAGCTAACTGACTATCAGAGATGCGATCCATCTTTTTACCGTAGCCGTATGTTTTACGGCATATGGCGTGGGCAACCTTGCTCTGATTTTTCGTTAAATCTGCGCCGATAAGCTCTTCATACAGGGCATTTGCAAGACGGGTATAACCATCTTCAACTTCTGCCACACGACGCTCCACAGGCCGTTGTGAAGGCCTTAAATGTGTTACGGTTGCAAGATTACTCATGACCTTTCTCCTTCTGCATCAGCTTCACTTTTTCCAACTCAGCCCGGAATCGACCAGGTTGCTTGAAGCTGGACAGGAAGCGATCACGTAGTATGTGTTTGTGAATTTTGTCCTGGTAAGGACTGAGTTGTTTTGTCATAATGACTCCTGTGGATTGATCCAGTAATGACCTCAGAATTCCATCTGGATTTGTTCAGAACGCTCGGTTGCCGCCGGGCGTTTTTTATTGGTGAGAATCGAAGCAACTTGTCGTGCCAATCGAGCCATGTCGTCGTCAACGACACCCCATTCAAGAACAGCAAGCAGCATTGAGAACTTTGGAATCCAGTCCCTCTTCCACCTGCTGATCTGCGACTTATCAACTCCCACAGCTTCCGCTGTCTTCTCAGTTCCAAGCATTGCGATTTTGTTAAGCAACGCACTCTCGATTCGTAGAGCCTCGTTGCGTTTGTTTGCACGAACCATATGTAAGTATTTCCTTAACAAATAAGAAGTTATGCGCATCAACTTATGCGCGTTGTATTCCCGCATTTCGGCGGGAATGAGGACCATGACTGTTAAAGAGCAATTTGCTTATGCCGCTTTGCGGTAAGCGCTTTCTTGATACTTCAGGGCGCCAGCTGTAACGACTTCCAGTCGATAGGCGTCTTTCTCTGGGATGACTTCCTTCCACTGAGAGACTGCTGCGTCGCTAATGCCTAACGCTTTAGCTACAGCACGCTGGGTTCCGAAGTGGTCGATAACATCTTTCTTGTACATAGACTCGCTCCGAAATTAAAGAACACTTAAATTATCCACTAAAGGAATCTTAAGTCAAGTTTATTTAAGATGTCTTAACTATGAAAACTCAATTGATGGGAGAGCGCATTCGCGCTCGGAGAAAAGAACTCAAGATCAGGCAGGCCGCACTTGGAAAGATGGTCGGCGTGTCTAATGTTGCCATATCTCAGTGGGAACGCTCTGAGACAGAGCCAAATGGAGAGAATCTTCTCGCCCTGGCTAATGCGTTGAAGTGTTCCCCTGACTATCTGATGAAAGGAGAGGGAAGTCTTTCAAACATTGCCTATCACAGTAGGCATGATCCAAGAGGGTCATACCCTCTGATTAGCTGGGTGAGCGCAGGATGCTGGATGGAAGCTGTAGAACCATATCATAAGCGTGCAATAGATAACTGGTACGATACAACCGTAGACTGTTCAGAAGATTCGTTTTGGTTGGACGTGAAAGGAGACTCAATGACGGCTCCGGCCGGTCTCAGTATCCCTGAAGGAATGATAATACTCGTCGATCCTGAAGTAGAGCCGCGTAACGGGAAACTGGTAGTTGCAAAGCTCGAAGGAGAAAACGAGGCAACTTTCAAGAAGTTAGTTATTGATGCAGGCAGGAAGTTTCTAAAACCACTTAACCCACAATATCCGATGATCGAGATCAACGGAAACTGCAAAATCATCGGCGTAGTTGTCGATGCAAAACTAGCAAACCTTCCATAAGGGGGCATTCGCCCCTTTTTTTATTTCCTTTAAAAATCAAAGCCAAACTTAAGTTACGAAAGAAAATTTAAGTTTTCTTCAAAAATACTCTTGACCATTAATTAAAGAGATCTTAAATTTAAGCCATCAGCAGGACGATGGTAGCCAAACGGAACAGATTGGCAGGCTCTTTAACATTGATGGGATTGTCCCGCCGAAATGCGGGAACCAAAGAGTAGTTGGCTTTGGGGTGACGTGACGTGAAGTGCAGCTGCACGACGGCAACCGGAAGATAAGCACCCGGCGCGTCACCGCCAAAGTCAATTCCATAGGCGTTATGCAGCCGCCACCATATTCAAGAAAGCTGCACAAGAGGTAGGAGGATTTATGTGAATACTTACATTCAATTGAGAGATTAATTAAATAGAACTGATCGAGCAGAGTCCATAAAGGCTCATAAATGCTCTTCCATCCCCGTCTAATTGGCGGGGAAGGAAACCACTTTGTAATAAAAAAAATTCCAAAGTTGTTTCATCGGAGGTCAACATGACAGTAGTCATTACATATCTGGCTGACGATAACGCCAGAAATCGCCGCAGAGCACGCAGACAGGCTCAACGTGAACAGGCAATGCAAGAGCAGCGACTGGCGCGAAAAATTGCGCTAAAGCTCTCTGGTTGCGTCAGAGCAGATAAAGCAGCATCACTCGGAAGCCTTCGCTGCAAGAAGGCAGAAGAAGTCGAGCGTAAACAGAATCGTATTTACTACCGCAAGCCACGCAGTGAAATGGGTGTGACTTGTGTTGGTCGCCAGAAAATGAAATTAGGCAGCAAACCACTTATTTGAGGTGAGATATGGAGTTTCATGAAAGTGCGATTTGTGATTTTCGCGCTAACGCAAATTCAGTAAAACCACAGCCAATTGCAGTTCTTTTTAAAACAATGGGTGCGTGGGCTGTTTTATGCTTCGCCTCTGATGACACTGACGCAAGAATGGCAATAGGCCAAGAGATGGAGATGGACCCGACAAACGATGAATTCATAATTTATGGCGCTCCATCTAATTACTTACTTGATACCTGCAACATTTACAACAAGGCTGCCTGATGGCGGCCTTTATTTTTGGCATAAACAACAGAGGCTAACATGGAATTTAAAGATACTGAAGGTAAGTGGGAAATAATGATGGATGGCGATGAGATTAAAATCATCCAGGCAGACTCTCTTGAAAATGGCACAGGCTGGCGTTCGTATATTGCAATCTGTGAGGAAGTTCAATGCATTGAAGATGCCAATCTAATAGCGGCAGCACCTGACCTTTTAAATGCCCTGAAAGCGATGCTAAACAAGGCATACAAGCAAAACTGGAACGACCATTATCCTGATGAAGTATCGAAAGCACAGTCAGCAATTAGCAAAGCTCTTGGAGATGAGTAATGAAAGTAAAAATAACTGCTTCCAATACCAGTTTTGTTAGTGTTGGTGATATTACAGAAGTAATAACGAATCATGATGGAACACAAGTTATGTGGTCTGATTTTTGTAAAAGATATGAGCGAGTTAGTTGGTGTAAAAACACATGGGGAGTCGAATACGAAGAATTACCTGAAATTCATGACGAATAAGCACTGTGTATTCATTCCAACGAGTGAATACACGGAGCAATGTCGCTCGTAACTAAACAGGAGCCGACTTGTTCTGATTATTGGAAATCTTCTTTGCCCTCCCGTGTGAGGGCTTTTTTATATGCATACCAATAACGCTTCACTTGAGGCGTTTTCGTTATGCAATCAAACAGAAGGAGCATCCTATGCAACAGTTCGCTATTGCAGGGGCGGCATCGGTTCGCCCTTTCAACCCGATTTTATCGGTGCAGCATTCACGAAAAAACATTTTAACCGGAGCAGATTTTAAACAACCAAGAATGAAAAGTTTGCTCGAAAAGCTTTGGGATATTTTGAAACAACAAGGCCGTCCATGAGTTTTACAGATAACTGGTCAGACGAAGAATTCATTCGTCAGATGAACAAAATGCTCAATCAGCACAAAGAACAGGAGAAAGATGATGATTCTGACTCTGAATGATAAGTGTGAAATATCGCAAATCATCGCAAGTTTTACTGATGAAGATTACGAACGAATCAACAGTGAAGTTGATCGCCTCTGCAAACGTTGCGACCCAATAAGCGAAATGCTTCGCTCATATAAACCAGATGAACACACTAAGGACGCTATCGACTGGCTGGAAGATGATGACTGTAACTATCAGGAAAAAGCCGCTGAATGGTTCTGGGATGCAATAACCGAAAGAGTTAAGGCTGAATATGCCTTCGCAATATTCAAACGCAGACACATTTTTGGAGAAGCAGCATGAGCAATATCGTTGAATTCGTTAAACAGCAAGAGCAGTTATTCTGCGGAGCATTGACTGAACAGACGGTGACATGGGCTAAGGAAAGCCAGTTTGCAATTCAGTATTTCCAGAAAAACGATTACCTGGCTAAAACGGCACTGGCAAATCCAACCAGCGCACAGAACGCCATCATCAATGTTGCGGCGATCGGCATCACCTTAAACCCGGCCAGCAAACTTGCTTATCTGGTTCCGCGCGACGGCATGGTTTGCCTTGATATCAGCTATATGGGATTACTTCACCTTGCACAGTCGACAGGATCAATTAAGTGGGGGCAATGCAAACTGGTGTACTCAAACGACACCTATGAATCAAACGGCCTTGATTCAGCACCAACCCACAAATACAACGCATTTGGTGAGCGAGGCTCTATTGTTGGTGGTTATTGTACGGTTAAAACAGCAGATGGTGACTACCTGACTGAAGAAATGAGTCTGGCAGAAATTAAAGCTGTGGAAGCAACGAGCAAGGCAAAGAATGGACCGTGGAAGACATTCTGGGAAGAGATGGCGCGTAAAACCATAGTTAAACGCGCCAGCAAATACTGGCCTAAAGCCCAGCGACTGGATAATGCCATTCACCTGCTTAACGAAGATGAAGGTATGCATCAGGAACCAGTTATGCCGCACAAATCAGAGGAAGATATCCGCGAAGATGAACGGAAACGCCAGCAGGAAATAATGGATAAAGCACAACTTCTTTGCGATGAAATGGCTCAGGCAGAAAACATGGATGATTTGAAGCGATATTTTGCAGAAGCATATCGCCTGACATCTGGAATGAAATTGCAGCAGAACGTACAAGCCATTTACATAGAATGCAAAGCGAAACTGGAGGTTGCCAGTGAGCAAACTGTATGAAATAGCCAATGAATACGCAAAGCTGATGGATTCAGATTTAGAGCCAGAGATGATTGCTGACACAATAGAAGGCATGGAAGGAGAATTCACCGATAAAATAGAGCAACTTCTTGCTATTATTAAAAATGAATCTGGTTATGCTGAACGCCTCAAGGAAGAGGCAAAGTCACTAAATGAGCGAGCCGCAGTAATTCAAAATAAGATTGACAGCATTATGGCGTATATAGCGTCATCGCTTGAAATGGTTGGCAAGAAAAAGATTCGAGCAGGTATTCACCAGGTAACAATCCGCAAACCGTCAGAAACTGTAGAAATCATCGACTCAAGCGCCCTTCCTCCTGAATACGTTGAGTTTGAAACGACAATTAAAGCCGACAAACTGGCAATCAAACACCAACTAAAAGCAGGAATAAATATCCCCGGCGCTCAACTCAAAGTTGGGAAGCCTTCACTTCTTATCAAATAACGGTATCGACTATGAAAAAGACTCCATGGGAGAAATGGGAAGTCGATTTCTTGCGCGAAGTGGCGGCGACAATGCCAGTTGAAGTTATCGCTGAAAAACTGGAAAGGACTGAAAAAGCAGTAATGGCGAAAGCAACAAGGATTGGCGCTGACATTGTTAGCCGACTTCGTGGAAGACGATGGACAAGAGCCGAAGTATCACTTTTCGGTAAGTTCTCCGCAGAAGAAATAGCAATTGCAACCTGCCGCTCAATTTATTCAGTAAGGGCTATGCGATACAAGCTAAAAAAACTCGATGAAGAGAGAGCAGGAATACGAATAAATTAACAAAGAGGAATTTACCATGAGAGGACTTGCATACAATCCCGGCATTCTTCCGGCAGAAATGATTATTCGCCAACGCGTAAAGCCAACGCCATCGAGAGAGGAATTGCTTAAGAGAAATTCTTTTCCATCAGTGAATCAAAACAAATTGTCACGAACGGTGCAATAGTGATCCACACCCAACGCCTGAAATCAGATCCAGGGGGTAATCTGCTCTCCTGATTCA
>NZ_PTRX01000047.1:0-16523 GCF_002966045.1 Escherichia sp. MOD1-EC5189
CGCATAATTTCCGATTGCAACGTAAATATCGTAAGTATCACCAGATGTATTGACCCAGGCAAAATTTGTAAACCCTGCCGATGTGCGCTGCCATAAAGCACCAGTAATCCCCTTCGGATTATCATTACCTGCACGCAAAACAAGTTCAGATATACCTGCCTGTTGAGGTGACCCCACGTTAAATCCCGCGCCACCAATCAACGTAATTGAAACAACAGAACTCGCCTGCGGCATGGTTACCGTTGCTAATTTGAACCAACCAGCACCACCGCTGAATGACATAGTTGTTGAGTTAAGCGTACCAATATCTTTCGGCGTCAGTGTTATATCCGCTGAAAGCGCCTTACCATTCACCTTACGGGCAGAAGGTACCCGACCATTCGCATTGTCATTAGCTGCTTTCACTGCTTTCGGTGTCGCGGCAAGCGTTTCAGATGTGCTGTTAGTCGCGCTGCTTAGCTGGACAATCCCTTTTTGTGCTGTCGTAGCGTCTTGAGCGGTATATTTCCCGTTAGCAAGGTCATATGCTGTCTTTACCGCTTTCGGTGTTGCGGCCAGAGCTTCAGACGTGCTGTTGGTGGCGCTACTGAGCTGGACAAGGCCTTTTCGCGCTGTGGTGGCATCCTGCGCAGTATATTTCCCGTTAGCAAGGTCATATGCTGCCTTTACCGCCTTTGGTGTTGCCGCCAGCGTTTCTGAATCGCTGTTGGTGGCGCTACTGAGCTGGACAAGGCCTTTCCGCGCTGTGGTGGCGTCCTGCGCAGTATATTTCCCGTTAGCAAGGTCATATGCTGCCTTTACCGCCTTTGGTGTTGCAGCCTGTGTTTCAGACACGCTGTTAGTGTCGCTACTGAGTTGAACAAAGCCTCTTGCGGTCAGTGAGGCGTCCGGGTGACGTCGTGACTGTTCATGCTCTTTCAGTTTGTCATCCACGTAATCCATGGTGGCCATCACCATGGTGTTATCCACGGTAAGTGCCACAGTGGCAGTGCTGGATACGGTCAGAATGGTGCGAAATGTTTGTGCACGTCCTGACCCTTCGGCAACGGTAGGCTTGTAACTTTCGGCAGTATTGCCCACCGCGATTAAATCGCCGTGCTCATCAAACACACCAATTTCCCTGATCCAGAATCCGCCCGTTTCAGGAGGAATAACCAGCTCCGCAATAATGCGGTTCTGATGTGTTGCGTCCAGGAAGACGCGATTAACAGTATGTCGCCACACCTCATGCACAAGACGGGTCTGCTTACTGTCTGGCGTGGGTAAAGTACCGCCGCCGTCACCCACGGCCATATGTGTCAGGCGGACAGGTTTACCATCTGGTGCGGCTGCCTGCGCTAATTTTTTTGCACCCGTATCGGTGATAACGGTTTTAAATTTTCGTGTTGTGGTACTCATGCTTAATCGCCTGGATAAATGGTAATAACTTCACCGTCATAAGTTGCCGCCGCTGCGAAAATATCCCCCGGAATTTCCTGAATGATATTCAGCCCTGTCATGTGGCGGCTGACCGGGCGGGCATCAGCAATCAACCGCTCCATTTCCAGATACATTTCCTCCGTCACGCCACTGTCCAGCGTGCCGACTTCAACGGTAAATGTTCCCGGTTCTCCGCCGAATTCCCACCACTCAGACACGCGAATGAGGTATCCCAGCGGCTCAATGGCCCGGCGCAGTGCGCTGATGGTTCCCTTGTGTCGGTGTATCAGCCATGCATCACGAATAACCTGTCGCTTTGTCTCTTCCGGCCAGTTGCGATCCCAGCGGTCAACGGAAAATGCCCAGGCGAGATAAGGCAGCAGATGCACCGGGCAGGTGTCCGGTGACCACAGCGTGTTGAGGTCTACCGGGATGTCTGTAATGCGCGCTCCGACAGCTTCGGCGCAACGCATGAAACTGCTGGCTGATGGCGGTAACAGTGAATTACTCATTACGCCCACCTTCGCTGATGGTGAATGACTCACAGCGCGCCGCCTGTATGTCGCTGATGGCCATATTCTGTGTGGGTTCGATTATCTCCACGCGTTGCACACCGTGCACATGCAGTGCGGCAGCAATGGCGGACAACGCCACGTCCTGACCGATAAGCCCCTGCTCAGCCAGCCACTTCCTGAACGACGATTCCGCCGCAGCCAGAATAGGTTCGGATTCCGGGCCGGGGTAAAAGTACAGTTTTGCATTCAGCCGCCATGTCACGATTCTGGCGCTCTGTACGGTCAGGCGGTCGGCCACCGGGCGGGTGTCCTCTGCATTCAGAACGGCGCGAACGGTATTAAGCAACGCCTCCGTTGCTGTGCCGTCGCCTTCAGTGGACAGAATGGAAACCGTCACATTTGCCGGAGACGGACTGATAGCCCGCGCATCACGCACCAGACCGCTGGCGCTGCGTGCAAAATACTCGTATGCACCTGACGGGCCAGCAACACTTAGGCCGTCGTACGCCCGCTGCGCCCGCAGTCTCAGCGAGGTGTCGCTCTCCATCACCGCGTCGGTGGTATCCGTTGCCGGAGTGATAACCAGGCGTTTTGTGTTCATATTGCCCGCGAGGTTGTCCAGGTCTGTCCCGGCGCTGTGGCTTAACATGCAGGCGCGTGCCCCCTCGTTAACCCGCTGGCGTAACAGCATTTCACGAAACGACATGGTTTGAGCGATAACGTTAAGGGGTTCCGATTCCAGCTCCAGCGCGGCGGAAACGGCTTCACGCTGTTCGGCGGGATAAGCCGCAATCATCATGGCCTTTGTGTCAGCCAGAATTGCCTCAAAGTCAGGCTCCGCGATGATGGCGGGGTCCGGTAACTGTGAAAGGTCAACGGCGGGCATGATTTACTCCCTCAGCGTGATGGTTAATTCAACATTCTGCATGGTCTGCATGACAGTGCCCGACAGCGTCACCCCGGCGCGGCCTCCCGCTTTCCAGACAACGTCGATGGCATCCAGGGCAATGCGGGGTTCCCATCGTGTCAGCGCAATCACGGCAGCACTCATGCATTGCAGACGCGTGGTGTTATTCATGGGTTCGTCAATCAAATCAGGCACAAGGCTGCCATATTCCCGTCGCATAACCCGGCTTGCCAGTGGGGTGGTCAGGATGTCCCTGACTGACTGTTTCAGGTGCTCCATATCGTTCAGGTTTCCCGTTCCGTCCGGGTTCATTCCTGTGTAGCGGGTTGTCACTGCGGGCCTCCTGTCGAATCGCTGCCACCTTTCACGCCACCGTGTTTATGCGTATGCACTGTGATGCCGTTTGAGGTGAAATCGCCGCCGCTGTGCGTGATATTGCCGCTCATCTTTCCCCCTTTTGTGACGTAAAGCGTCGCCGTTCTCAGAAGGTTTGTGCATTCCACGACGGGCGTGTCCAGTGTCACGCTGACGGATGCCTGTAAAGTGGCCGTTTTCATGCCGCTGGCGCTCAGTGCGCCTGCGTCCGCGTCGTAGCGGAACACCGCGCCGTCCGGCGCGCTGATCACGATTTCTTTCAGGCTTTTGCCGGGGGCCGGATTGGCATCACTCCACAGGCTGCCAATTATCATGGCGGTTTCCGGGTTGCCGCCAATGCAGGCAATTACCACCTGTTCGCCTGGTGATGGCGGCAGCCACACATTGAAGGCTCCCGCGCGCGTGGTGTTCCAGCGCAACCAGCCTGTCTCCAGTTCGCCGCTGCGAACGCGCACGCGCCAGGACTTCTCATCAACTTCAGAGATGATCCCGGTGCGGATGATATTGCTCAGCAGTCGCATGAGTTCTGCGCTCACCGTACAGCCTCCGCAATCCGGCCCAGCACCGTGTTATAAATCAGGCGTTCATCTGCCTGACTGATGCCCAACAGCTCACGTACCGGGTAATCGGTGAAAATGCCCGGCGCAACCTGATCGCGCTCACCGAACTGATGAACGCGTGCAATACGTGCAGCCACGCCGCTGTAACCCACCGTCACACCGGAAGTATCCGCACGGGCTTTCAGGTAGCGGGCGGTGCGCAGTTTTACGAACATGGGGACGCGCTTTGTGCTGTCCTGGTTGATGCGCCGGGTGCGTATTTCCAGAAAGCGGTCGATGTCATCCCGGTAAAACGTGCGGATGTTGTTTTTATCCTCATCCCACCCGGTGATGGTTCGCCCGTATTTCCCCGTGTCGTGATGCCAGTTTTTCAGCGTGCGTGCTTCGTTATTCCAGATAAAGCGAATGCGTTCCTGTATCCGGGTTACGCGGCGTCTGCGTGGTGTCCATGCGGTCCCGTCCGGCGCTTTCTGTGACCGGATACGTGCCTGCTGGGCGCGACGTAAATCCTGTGCCAGCTTTCTGGCGATGTTATTGATGGCCTGCTGATTCAGGCTGTCGCGGATGGCCTCAAAGGTTTCATCCACGCGGGTGAATGCCTTATCCATCGCTTTCACCCCACGTCACATCCTGGAATACATGCGACCAGTCGCCTTCGGAAGATGGCAGGCGGGGTTTTGGCTCCGGCAGGTGTTCTGCCTGCGGTGTGCCCTGACTGCTGCGCGTGATGCGAACGCGTTCCCGCAAGGGGAGCGTAAACAGGAGATCGGCGCTGTCATCGTCATTGATAACGGCGGAGAATTTGATGTCCTGATTACGCTCAGGGTTGAGCAACAACTGTGGCTGATTTTGGGATAACCACGCCAGCAGCGGCAGCGTGAGGTCATCCAGCTCCCCGGCGTAATCCATGACAAACATCACCATCTGATAGCGGTAAACAAACGATGGGGTTTCTCCGGTCGTTTCAATGTTGCCGCTCTCCACGAAAATGGTGAATTTTTCCGGGTTGGCCTGACACCATCGGCATGAACGGGTCATGGCTTCACGCAGGGAATCAGTTTTCAGCATGGTTGTTATCCTCGTTGTTCAGTCGTTGCAGCCTGCGCTGTTCCAGTAATTCAATGGCCCGTTTATCCGCGTTACAGGTTTCCAGTGCATCCAGAAGGCGGTCGCCCCATATACCGAGATTTCCCCATGTGGGAGTATCAGGGAAGGGGGGAGGCGTTACCGGTATGGTCAGCGTCTGCGGTATAAGCCGGACTGACGGCGCTGGCCGTAGCGCGTTCTGCGTGCCTGCGCAGCCTGTCAGTAAAACGAGCGTCAGGCAAAGCGTGGGCGCATTCATCTTTTGCAATATCGTTGCGTAGCTGTTCACGTCTTACCTCTCCGTCCTGATTGCGTTGCTGATTTTCCACGCGGAGTTGCGCCAGCACCTGCTGCATATCCTGTACCCCGGCGCTGATGATATTCAGGGTGTCGGCGGTACTTTTCAGGGTGCTGGCCTGCGCTTCGTTTCTGGCGTTCTCCCGGCCCAGCGACCACGACAGACGCATGGATGTTCCCCATCCGGCAGTCAGAAGGAAAGCGACGCCAAGCGTGGGCCAGAGCTTCATGCCGGATAGGCTCCGTGTGGTAACTGAAAATGCGGTCCGTCTTTCAGGGTCTTCCAGTCGCCGCCCCATTCCACCGGAATATTCAGTTCCTGGCTGGCCTGTCTGAATGCTGCTGCGATTTTTTCGTACAGCGGCCATTCCCATGACACCTGGCTGCCGATATAAGCCACAACATCCACGGCATGCCCCGTAAGGTGGCGGCTGTTCATGGTCTGGCTCTTACCCGTGGCCACCAGTTGCTTCTGGCGGTAACGGCTGCGCAACCCTTCGGTGATACCAAAATCCACTTCCGAGATTTCCAGTGCCCGTCGGGTCACTTTCACCAGATCAGGATTTACGCCCTGCAAATTCTTTTCGCTCCGGCTGCTGAATTTAAATGTGTTGCTCATTCGTCCTTCTCCTTCACCCTGCGATTAAAGGCCGCAATAACCTTGTCGCGTGCTTTCTCTGCGCCCATAAAACCGATTGATGCGCCGATAAACGTCACGGCATCTTCAGGAAACCCGAAGAAGCGCAACGACCCGGCCACGGCCATGGCAAGAACGCCGCACGCCAGCGATCCCGTTACGGTCTGAACCAGTGTTCGTCCGTCATAAAGACTCATCAGCGCGGAAATGCTGACTGCCGCGCCTACTGCATACACCGTTGGCAGGTGGTCAAAGAGCCACGCAATAACCTGCTCTGTGATCCCTGTTTGAATGGTGCTCACTGCTACTCCCCCCACAACTGAATCATTTCTCGTTTCTTCTTCTCCGGCTCCGGCATCTCCACGTCCTGCCCGGCGTCCAGAAATACCTGCTGACAGAGTCCGGGGTTGGCATCCAGCACCTTTTCGGTGACGCCCTGCGTCGTGCCGTAGTACCGGAAACAGAGCGAATCCACGGTGTCGCCTTCCAGTGCCTTCACTTTCATCAGCACAGCTCCGCAAAAATTCGCGGGCGGCGCAGAATGTCAGAGATGGCCCAGCTCACATCGCGCCACAAATCCGATGTCTGTATATCCAGTGCGTCCGCCCGGCGGTCGCCCTTATCCGTTGTGTCCGCATCGCGGTAACGCTCCAGAATCAGGGCGCGTGTGGCGGTATAAACGGCATTGCGCCAGTGCCAGAGATTGACGCTTTCTCCGTTAATTACGGGTGCCGGAACATCGGCCAGCGTCTGATGGCCAGCCGCCTGCTGTTCCTTCTGCCACGCTTCCAGCTCGCGGGTAACGTGTGCCACGGCCCCGGTGGCGGTATGCAGCAGGCGGGAGGTGGTCACACGGCCCGGCAGTCGTACCGCCAGACGCAGTTCACGCAGCACAATATCCGGCCAGAATGCACCCGCTGAAATACGGGTATCACCATCATCGGTATCGGTGATGTCGTCCTCTGCGGGTCCGGGGTTGGTTCTGGCAACCATACTCATGGGGTTCACTCCTGAAAAAATCGGGCGGTGGGTGCGCGGTGTAAACGGTCACGGAGTCAAACCGGAACACCGCGCACGCCGCCCGCTGACGGGGTCAGTCGTTAACCGCGCTTCGCCTTCTGCGTCGCGGTGGTTTTTCGTGTTGCAGGCTTCCGCGTTGTCTTTTTACTTTTGCTGCTTTCGTCCTGCGCCTGCGGTGTGCTGGCGTCTTCTGGTGCGGCTGCGGAATCGGCTTTTTTCAGGGCGCGGGAAAGGGTTGCAATCTCGCGTTTCACACCTGCGTTCGGGTTCAGGTGCATTGCTTCGCGCAGCAGCTTCAGTGACAGGGCCATGCTGTCCGCATCACTCAGGCCACGGCGGACAAAGGCGCACGCTTTGCATAATTTGGCGCGCACTTCGTCCGGCATATCCTGGTTGGCGACAATTTCCCAAAGTGTGTCCAGTGGTTCGATAAAGGCGGACAAATCCGCGTCGGCATCCGTCCCGGCCTGCGTCAGTACCGGATTACAGATTTCTTCGGTCAGTACCGTGGCAGCAGTACGGCCAAAGTTATCCGGCATGATGAGGTTGTGACGGACCACATACGCGCCGATACGCAGCGCAAGCGGAAGATCGCCACAGTCAATCGCCCACACCATCAGCGTGGCAATCACTTCATCCTGCTGCCCGCCGTCAGCCTCCAGCGTTCCCTCAATCCAGCCGGAAAAATCCGGCAACAACTCTTTTTTGATGGCGGCTTTCGCGCTTCTGGCCTGTACGCCCTTAAGCCGGGCCTGTGCCAGACGCAGACGATACAGCACCTCTTCATGCGCGGTACGCGCGGCGTGGTCCACGCCTTCATTCGCCCGGCCTGCGCGCTGTGCCATCACGTTCTGCCAGTGTTGCTGTGCAGGAGTAATCATTTGTTCTCTCCGTTACTGGCGGGCATGATGCCCGCCGTGAGTTGATTAGCTGTCGGCGAACTTCAGGCCAGTGACCATCGCGCACTTGCCATAGTCTTCAACGACATAAGCGTCATTGATGGACTGGTAGGTGGCGATGCGGTTGTATTCCGGCTCGTCTTTCATCAGGCGACGCATTGAACCTTTCTGCCAGTAAATCGACAGGTTGTTGAACGAGGTGATCAGCATCGTTGCATCCGGGAAGAACGGCGCAAGGAACACGCCCAGCCCGCCAATGGTGCGCGATGACAGGATGAGCTGCCCGGCAAGTAATTCCGCATTGGGATTCTGGCCGCTGATGCTGTTCAGCACGGGCAGACGCAGCGAGTTAAACAGATTGCGCCCCATAATCACCACGAGGTCGTCAGCTTCCTTGTGCCATTCATCCAGCAGGGATGAACGCGCGTCCTGTACCAGTGCATCAGCGTTCGCATACTTACCCGCGTGCGCCACGGTGTTGTCCATGTTGCGGGAGGTCAGCGTCACGTCATTCATAACGCGTTCGCTGGCGTCGGTTCTGATGTGCTCCAGCCATCCCACGTTAACGTCCTGAAGCAGCTTGTTGGTGCTGAAGTTGGACTCATCCGCGTGAGACGTGCCGTTGAAACCGATCATGATGCGGTCAAGCGCCACCTGTCGGGCAATCTGTGCGCTGATGCGGGACTGAAAATCAGGGTGTGCCGACCAGGCATCAAGCTGCGGATACGAAATAAACGTGTCGTAGTTCACCTGTTCGCACTGGTATTTGCGGTTTTTCAGATCAACCACGTTATTCGGGTTACGGCGTTTTGTGCCGTCATAACTGGTATTCGTGCGTGCAATTGGCCCGGTGGTGTCCGGGAGGATTTTTTCGCCTTTCTGGTCGGTCACGCCGATCACGTTAATTCTTTTTGTAAATTCGGTGCTTTCCTTTGAGGCGTTTTCAAAACGCTGCTGTACCGAGGGTTCCACGGTAAATCGCGATACCAGTGCGGAAACCGGGATATTGTTAAGCGACGCCTGCTGCGCCATATAGCAACCCAGCTTGTTGCGGGTAATATCTGACATCACCAGATTCATAAAAAATTTGCTCCTTTGTCTTATCAGAAGTCAGCCAGCTGGTCGGAGGCTGCGCCCGTTGCGGTGAACCGGTTCTGCGGATCGCCGTCCTGCGTGCTCAGTTTTTCCTTCAGTGCTGCCAGCTCTGTGGTCAGTGAAGTGATTTTCTGGCTGTCCTGCTGATGGCGGGTTTCCAGTGCATTAAAACGGTCGATAATGTCGGCCTGTGACGTTGCGACGCCTTCCACCGCTTCCTGAATGCGGGAGAAACTGGCGTCATCCGCTTTGCGGCCACGGCCAATAATCCCCATTACGCGGTTAAACCACTGGGTGCCTTCTTCCTGGCGTTGTTCTGCCATTTCGATGATTTCAGACTCGATGGCTTCGGAGATAAGCGGCGCTTCACCCTGGATACTGTTGAACGTCATCACCGCCTGACGTTGCTGTGCCGTGAATTTCAGGCGCTCAGTGCCCAGGCTTGCCGGGGTGTCGGTCATCGCCAGCCCGACCAGATAGGCGCGCCCGTTAACGGAGAACTGCGGGTGCAGTTCGATACTGGAATAGATTTTCTTGCCGTCCGCGACAAGCTGCTTCATGCGCTCGGTCGGTTCGATTTCTGCATACAGCGCAGTACGTCCGGCCAGCGGACCTTCCGTAATGTCTTCCGTACTCAGTGCGGTGACATCGCCCATTGCGGAAAATTCGCTTGACGGGCATGGCGAGAGATAGTGCTCAACGTTCACGCGGGCAGCGTAAACATCCGGGTTGAAGTTCTCGGCGGCTTCACGCAGATGCACCGGACTGATTTCACGGCCATCAACAGTTGATCCGGAGACAGCCACGCGAAACTTTTTGCGGGATGTCTTTTTTTCATTAGCCATAGTTTTTGCCCCTCTGACTGGTTCTTCAGTCATGATGGCAAAGCGTAACAGGCTGATACAAAGGGCTTTTGTTGTAAGAAAACGGCCAGAACAGGGGGTTAAGGAGAACAGTTTCGCGCGCGGGTAATCTTCCTGTAATTACTCAGGGGGAGCAATGATTCAGGACGCTTTTGTGCGCCAGCGTGCGCGGCAACTTTACTGGCAGGGTTATCCGCCCGCAGAAATATCACGTCTGATGGGAATAAACCCGAACACGATTTATGCGTGGAAAAAACGTGACCAGTGGGATGAAACGCCACCCGTGCAGCGTGTCACGCAGTCCATCGATGCGCGCCTCATCCAGCTTACTGAAAAACAGAATAAAACAGGTGGTGACTTTAAGGAAATAGACCTGCTGACCCGGCAGCTTAAAAAACTGCATGATGGCCAGCCGGATGCGACGGTCACAGGAAAGAAAGGCCGGGCGAAAAAACTCAAAAATCATTTCACGCCGGAACAGATTGCCGCACTGCGGGAAAAAATCATCAGCAGGCTGGAGTGGCATCAGCGGGGCTGGTTTGACTCCCTGACCCTTTGCAGGGAAGCCGGGATACGTAACAGGATGATCCTGAAATCCCGACAGATTGGGGCGACCTGGTATTTTGCACAGGAAGCGCTGCTGATGGCGCTGCGTGACGATGTGGCGCAACCTTACCAGCGTAACCAGATTTTTTTGTCTGCGTCGCGTCGTCAGGCGTTCCAGTTTAAAAGCATTATTCAGAAGGCCGCGGCTGAAGTTGATGTGGAGCTGAAAGGGGGCGATAAAATCATCCTCTCCAACGGCGCAGAGCTGCATTTTCTCGGCACTTCTGCTGCGTCGGCACAGTCCTATACGGGCAATTTTTATTTTGATGAATTTTTCTGGGTCAGTCGCTTTGCTGAACTGCGCAAGGTGGCTGGCGCTATGGCAACCCTCAGCGGACTGCGGCGCACCTACTTCTCCACGCCATCCACCGAAACGCACGAGGCATACGCCTACTGGAACGGCGACCGCTGGAACGAGAAAAAGGCCTCGCATAAACGCCAGCGTTTTTCTGTGGACTGGAAAACGCTGCATAACGGGCTTATCTGCCCTGACCGGACGTGGCGGCAAATTGTCACGCTGGAAGATGTGGTTAATCACGGCTGGAAACACACCGATATCGACGAAATTCGTGATGAAAACACCGAAGACGAGTTCCTCAATCTCTATATGTGTGAGTTTGTCCGCGAAGGGGAATCGGCATTTAACCTGAATATCCTGATTGGCTGCGGCGTTGACGGATACGACGACTGGAAAGACTGGAAACCTTTTGCTCCCCGCCCGATGGGGAATCGTCCGGTATGGATTGGGTATGACGCAAACGGCAGCAGTGGCAACGGCGACAGCGGCGCTGTGTCCGTGGTGGTTCCTCCGTCTGTTCCTGGTGGCCGTTTTCGAACGGTGGAGACGCGACGCGTTCAGGGGCTGGAGTTTGAAGAACAGGCCAGAGTCATTGAAGAGTTCACGTGTCGCTACAACGTGGAACACATCGGCATTGATGTGACGGGCGGGAACGGGGAGGCTGTTTATCAGATAGTGAAACGGTTTTTCCCTGCCGCTATTCCGTACACCTTCACGCTGTCATCAAAACGGTCGCTGGTACTGAAAATGCTGCAAATAATGCGTGCCGGGCGGTGGGAATACGATCGCGCCGAACGCGAGCTGGTCGCGGCCTTTAACGCCGTGCGTAAGGTGAAAACACCGGGCGGCTTTATCACTTACGAAACGGACCGAGCGAGGGGGATCAGCCACGGCGACCTTGCGTGGGCAACCATGCTTGCTGTCATTAACGAACCGATTGGCGGCGAAGGAGAAAACGAGCGTTTCACGGTTATGGAGTTCTGATGAGCAGAAAAAATAAAAAAGTGCGCATGAGTTCACGCATTGATCTCGCTGATGCGCTCAGGAAAGAATCATCGCTCAGTGCATTCACATTTGATGGTCCTTATCGCCTGACCGGGCATGACCTGCTGGACAATATGTACTGTGCTGATAACGGGCGGTGGTATGAAACCCCGGTGGACTGGTACGGTCTGGCAAGAGCTGCCCGGCAAACGTCCTGGCATCAGTCTGCGCTTTACTTTAAGCGCAATGTATTGCTCGGTTGCTACATCCCGCACCCGCTGCTTTCCCGGCAGGATTTCTCGGCGCTGGCGCTGGACTGGTTTGTGTTCGGTAACGCATTCCTTGAGCTTCGAAGCAATATGCTCGGCGAACCGCTTAAATTACGGCACGCCCTGGCGAAATACATGCGACGCGGAAGCGATCTTGAATCATGGTGGTATGTGCAGGATGGCAAGGACGCGTTCCAGTTTCGCCCTGGCAAAGTGTGCCACCTGATGAATCCGGATATTAACCAGGAAATCTACGGCATGCCGGAATATCTTGGCGCATTACTCTCGGCCAGCCTGTCTCATTCGGCGGACATGTTCAGAAAACTGTATTACGACAACGGATCCCACGCCGGGTGCATCATCTACATCGGTGCAGCGCAGGTAAACCGCGAAAGCATGGACTCCCTGAAAGAAACGCTACAGGGGGCACGTGGTGGTGGTGCGTTTAAAAACGTGCTCATTCATGCGCCCAACGGGGGCAAAGAGGGGGTGCAAATTTTGCCGTTCCAGCAGATCACCGCAAAGGATGAGTTCATGAATGTTAAGGCGGCATCCCGTGATGATGTGCTGGCTGCGCACCGCGTTCCGCCGCAACTGATGGGGGCAATGCCGGGCGAAAAAAGTGCGTTTGGTGATGTGGAGAAGGCCGCGCGGGTTTACGCAATTAACGAGCTGATGCCCGTCATGGAGGCCATGAAGCACATCAATGACTGGCTTGGCGAAGAGGTGATCCGCTTTAACTCTTACGCACTGTTAGACACCCAGCCCACATCCTGACGCGCTTCGCTTGTCTGCTGCTTCGCCGGGGCATAAAAAATTTATGCCCCGACTCTCCAGCTCCTGTATCAATCAGATAATTTCACGACGCTTTCCTGCTGATTGCCATCATCGACAGTCAGACTCTTACGCAATCCCACCGCGTTGACTGCATGTTCTCGCCGTCTCAGTGCGATTTTGACGGCCTTACCTTTCACCCCATCAAATCAAAAGCTCTCACGTCTTTTTCATGCTCAGCGTGAGAAATATGGCCATTCTGTTGTATCTCTGCGACATCGTTCAGGGAATGCTATTTACCCCCTGAAACGCGGGCTGTTCCCCCGTCACCTGCGCGCAGAAAAAGCGCGTTTTTTTGTGCACGCACGGATCCTTGACGGATCCAGCCGCCATGCGGGCCGGAAGGGTAAAAAGTCGTTCAAAAAAATTGTGCAAATTTGTGCACTATTGTGCAGAAGGGCGATGCGCGATTATCGCCCTGGTTTGAGGGGGATCAGGTGTTATTTTTATCTGTCGTCAGTGAGCTAAACCATCCACGATTTACATCGCAGGACTGATGCGTTCTGTCCTCGTGTTTCTCCTGCCACAATGCTTTTCCGCCAGCCTTTATGATGGCTCTTTCAACATCCCGCTCGTATCGCAAGGGCTGAAATACGTCATTAATGAAATATTCGCTTATGTCCGGAAGCGATACTGCAAAATTATTTGTTTGTTGCGCCGTCCTGCTATGCAGCAAAGCGGCATGCTTTAATGCGTCCTGTGCTTTCTGGAATTTAAGTGCATAGTCAGTGGCGATTTTTTCCAGTTCAGCGATTCGGTTGTCTTTGGTTTCCAGCCAATCAAGTAGCGCCAATACTTCAGGATCCCCGACATCCAACACTGTTACGCGTGATTTTTCATAATGTTCGTCAGCAAGAGTTCGGCCAATTTTGAAATCTCCATCATCACCATAACCGGAGCAGGCATAAACAACCTGTGCTCCAGATATTCGCTGAATTGACATTTCCTCGCCGCAAATAGGGCATTTCGGTACTGGCACAGGTGAATAACGTTCACGTAATGCCTGATAGTTGATTTCGCTCATTAAGTCGTTCTCCTTGTTTATGTTCTGAGGTGGAGAGCAGGGCGAACTCGCCCTGATGTTGTGTTATTCAGGAAATAACGCCCGGATATTTCCGGCCATCTGACTGGTTATCTGTGCGGTTGATACTGGCTGTGATGCGGGGCGTTCTGTCCTGGTTTGTGTCACTGATAATGCTTCATCACCAGCCCATGCAGCCAGTCGATAAGCCTCTGCCGGATTCATTTTCAGAAGTGCCAGCCCGGCCAGAAAAGCCACGCGTTGGCCGCTTTTGCGGGCTTCTGGTGTAAGGCTGTCCAGCCAGGCGCATGCTTCTCCTTCGTTCTTGACGGCGGTGGGCTTCAGATAGAAACTTATCCGTCTGGTTGGAGTCGTCATTGGTTTACTCCTTGTCCATTGCGTACAGCCCATTAACCAGAGCAAACTGTGGCACCCCGTCCGCGATGAAAGTCGCATTAACTCCGCAGGCTTCGCGGATAGCGGGTGCCACAATCTCCGCCCCTCCACCGACAACCATCACCCGCCCGTAACCCGAAAAACCCGCCAGCGCGCGGATCACGCGTTGTTTCAGTGTTTCTTCCTTTTCACGAATTACCGCCATCAGGCTGGCGTAATGCGCGTCATTGTGGATGTGCTGGCGCAGCCAGGCTTCATCATGGCGATGTTCGATAATGGTATTGGCGATGTGGTGACTGGTGCGCATACCGTTAGTGGCCATCACCGACAGTACGGCATCGGCCATCAGAGAAACGCCCACGTGTGGATCGCAAAACACCTGGCTGATACCTGCCAGTTGCCCCTGAACCTTTGCCACATCCAGCGTGGTTCCGCCCAAATCCACAATCAGCAGGGATTCAAACGGACTCATGTCAGCCAGTGCCTTAAAGCCAGCCGGAATGGATTCAGGCATAACCCGTACGTTACGGATAGTGAATGCTTCGCCGTTCTGGTACTCCACCGGGCGCATGACGTTCGCTTTTTTGCGGTTGATGTTGGCCATGTCCGGCTGTGCGTTTGTATCGAAATACTCGCTCAGTGGCAGGGTGACAACCACATCCACTTCCTGTGGTGTGATGCCTGATTTGACCAGCGCGTGATGAATGGCAATTATATTCACATCGCTGTACTGGTATTGCGTGTCGGTCGTCTGGACAAAGCGATCGCTGACCGGATCAAAACCATAGCGCACGCCATCAAGCATGTAGTTCGCGGGCTGCGTGCCACCGAACGGCGCAGACCATTCCGACTTGAAGCTGTTCGGGCTGATGGCGTTGCGGCGTTCGCCGTTCTCAGTCCATGCCAGCTTGATGTTGGTGGAGCCGTCGTCGATACAAATTTTCATGTCGCTTTTCCTTATGTTGATTAATTAATCGGTTACAGGATTTTTAAATCCCGCTTTTGCCTGTTTTGTGCGCGCTTCATATATCGCGGCACGTTTTTTGCTCATTTACGGGATTTGTGAGTCCCGTTTCTGTCTGTTTTTTGTTTCCACTGGTCAGGCTACCCCGCAGCAGGTCTGCTTTGCGGTGGGCGCGTTCAGTGGTTTCACTGATTCTCTGTGCGTGCTCTGCGTCACGGATGGCGCGCAGCATGTCAGAAAGCACGGTAACGGGGGTTTTCATGGTGTTCTGGTCCTGCTGAAGTGTGGATGCCAGGTGTGCGGCGGCTTCGGGGTCTGATGCCCCCAGCTGTTCCAGATAGCTGGCGACCGGGTTATGGCGGATCTCCGTGCTGCTTACGCCGTGATTACGGCTCAGGCGCTGCCAGAGTTGCGTGATTCGGCTGTCCGGGCGGGTATCTGGTTTGCGTACAATTTCAAATCCCTGCGGTGCAATGATGCTGCCGTCAACGTACAGACTGCCGCCCCGTAACAGGTGCTGCATCTGCTGTTCACCGATATGCAGGCCGAGAGATTCAGCAGACTCCCGCCATTCTTTAGCGAGTAACTCGTGGTTATCAGGCAAAGGCCGTGGCTGTTTGCGGCTCTGTGTCCAGTTCTGCATTTCATCACTGCTGTTTTTTGCCTGTTTGTCACGCAGCGAACGCATCAGCGCCCGGCGTTCGTGCCGTTTCAGTGAGCGCATCCATTCATTCACGTCAACGCCGTCAGGAAGCTGCGGCCACGGTGCTGGCCGTTCTTCCGGCTGTTCTGTCCCGTTGTTGTCCGTTTCCTGTACACGGGGACAGTTATTGCCACGAGTCCAAGGGGCGGCAGGGCCGCCCTGAAGGTCAAAACCATTTTCGTGGGAGCTGTCTTCCGCTTCCGGTTTGCGTCTTACCAGCTTCCAGTTATCCGGATGCGTGCATACGCGGGAAGACTCCCCGATGAGCGGCGACCAGATCCCGTAAATCTGTACGCTCTGTTCGCCGTAATCGTTCAGCTCATCTGCGAGGTCGTAGGCGGTGCGAATCAGGTAGTCTTGGCGTGGAACAAGTACGCCGCCCTGTTTCTCTATGTAGGTGGCAAAACATCCGGCATCAGCGGCAGCGAGTACCGCATCCATTGCGTCATCCTTCAGCCGTTGCGGGCCTTCCGGGTTGCGTGCCATCTGGCTGGCAAGGCGGCGGAGTTCACGCCACACCTGACGGGAGGGGATACCAAAGAACTGGAACTGGCGGACACGGTGAAGGCGCGCCCAGCCGATGGCGCGTTCCACGCTCTCGGCCATTGATTTTCCGGTTTCGTGGTCAACGCGTGGCTTGCCCGTTTTCGGGTCGATGCCATCTACGGCGCGGCTGTCCAGGTTCTTTCCGATGTAGGTGTCAACGACGGATGAAAAGTGATCCACTTATATCTCCACCAACGGCCCAATATTGATCCACCGTTTTACTCAGGAT
>NZ_PTRX01000048.1:0-14793 GCF_002966045.1 Escherichia sp. MOD1-EC5189
GAATCAGGAGAGCAGATTACCCCCTGGATCTGATTTCAGGCGTTGGGTGTGGATCACTATTGCACCGTTCGTGACAGTGATTTCAGATGCGTTGATTGAATTTAGCGGCCAGTACACCTTTGGAGACACCCATGACTAATGTTCCTCAATGGCTGCGTGACTTCTTTGGCAACGGAAATTTACTGAAGCTGGACAGGTTGCTGGACAACGTTGAAAACGCCTACCCTGCAGACTTAAAAGCCGTATTACTGCCGCTTTACGAGAGCGCGACTGATGCTCAGTGGCCACTCATTCTGCCCTGGTGTGATGCCCATCGCTGGGTATTTTTTGCCGCGGCAGATACAGTTCGCACCACGCAGGAACTCAGCAATGTGTTGAATGCCAGGCTGGGGTCTGCAGATGTTATTGCTGGCAGAAAGGTGACCTTTGTCCCCGCACAGGGAGCGACGTCCCTGTCTGAAACGGCGTTGCTGACGCACTGTCCAGCCGGATTTATCCGGATCGAATTATTGCCCACAAAGCTTAAAGATAAACCAGCAAAAGAGCGGGTTTTCGCCGCGCTCAAAGACGTTATCGTCCTATTTCGTGACAGGCCATCAATCGTACGCACGGTCAAACGCCCCTTCGGGCGAATCTTGAGTGATTTCATTCTGGCGAATAGCCAAAAAGACGAAGCCACAAGCGACGCTTTACTACAGGAACTGAAGAACAACGGTACGCTTTCGCGACGTAACCTTATGCTGCTCGAACTCCAGCAGGCGGGTAAGTTAGAGAAGTGGGACACACTGCTGAATCACGATTCTCTTGCTGATTTGGTTCGGGGACGCATTCCTACAACCCTGATGCGGATGCTGCTGAAAGCATACCAGCAGCGCTATTTTACACCCGACAGCCATGGGTATCCGCAAGCCTCACCGGAGGATCTTCGCCCGCAATGTCTGGCACTAAACCCTCTGTTTACGCAGATACCTTTTTTATCCCAAGATGAAACTGACTTTGCGGCGTGGAAAACTTGGGCCACTGGAGTGATGCTTATTGGTGAAGTCGACCTGCTCAACGCATTGCCAGAACGCCTAAAAACCGACTGGTTGAATGGATTGCACACCTGGGCTAGTCGGCCGTTCAACTTAGTGAGTCCGTCAGCGACGACAGCGACGACGTCGGTCCCGGATACGCTGCAACAGCTTGCGGCATATTTACAAACCTCCCTGACCGCAACGCAAGAGGAGATTATCGGCTACGCACAAACGCTCCACACGCTTGACCAGCAGTTGATAGAGGAAGCGATGGCGGTACCGCTACTGAAAACACTCATCGAGGAGATCCGCCATCTGACCAATCCGCAAATCGTGGGCTGGGATATTTGTTTTTCCCGACTATGTCAGTCAGAAGTCGACAGCAACAGCCTTGTGCAACTGGTTGCGCTGGAAAGTGAAAACTGGCCCGCTGACTCGTTCCATGAAGCGACGCTGCTCCAGTTACTATCAAGTCAGATTCCACCAGACGCGTTCCCGCTCCTTCGTAACGTGATGCCTGCCTTTATTGAATGGCTTGAGCGTCATCATTTCAGTCTGAGTAGCAGGACGTGGCTAAAGTGGCTGGATGTTCTTGCGATGGAACAAAGCGTCAGTCAGGCGGATATCAAGCTGGCCACGATGGCGACGGAGCGCTTCCTACAAGGCTCTGTTAGCCAGGAAGCATATCAACAGTTCGGAGCCATGTTGGAACTGATCGTCGAACGCGCCAGTTCGTTCCGTAACCTGTCAGTGCTGGGCGAGTTGATCGAACTCTTCCTTGATTCTCCGGTGCAGGATCAGGCGACGCTCACCTCGCTGTGGCTCAGCGTTCAGTCTTTTGTGAGCGGAATATGGACGCGACTGGATCCGACTGCTCGTACCGTGATGCGCAACTTGGCGGCTGACGTGCTAGGGGAAGGTGCAGAGAGTGTATTTCCGGTTGAGCAGGATAGCTGTTCGGCAGATGCAGAAGATGAATTGCCGGACTTATCCGGAGCCAGAGTGGCGATTTATAGCTTGACAGAAGGTGCTGCAAGACGCGCGAAACGGATGCTGGAAACGCTGTTTCCCGGGATCGGAGTGGAGATCAGCCAAGCACACACTGCAACCGATAAGTTGATTAATCAAGCAAAACAGGCTGATTACTTCATCTTTTCGGCAGGCAGCGCCACTCATCAGGCTTTTTACGCGGTCTCAGCGCAGCGCAGAGATTTAATCTACCCGACAGGTAAAGGTGCCGGGTCAATGCTGAACGCGTTTATTACGCACGTTCAGCAAGTCTCAACAGTAGTGGTATAAAAATAGGGGCAAATGCCCCCTTTTTATATATTGGCGTTCGCTGCTTTGATATAACTGGTGACCAGATAATCCGTCACTAATGAGATATCTTTCGACAGGTTCTGCAGTTCATTCCATTTACGAACAATGGGCTGACCATCAATATCCGTACCGAAGTTCCACGCGCCACTACTCCATGCACAAAGTGGCTTGATGCGGTTTAACTCTTCGACAAAACGAGTATAGGAAGGAATCTCAGTCCAGCCAGGTTCACCTTTATAGTCCTGATGAACCTGATCGATTTCATCCATCAAACTACCAAGAGCAAGAATACCAACGCCGTGTAATAGGCGGGAATAGCGTGGCTTTTTGTCCCAATCATCGGTAAACACGGTTTCCACCGCCGACCAGAAGTTATTCAGCAGTTTCACCATCTTCACTTCATCCCCCAAACCTGTCGACGGGTCACGGAATCGATACAATGCTCCCTCACGAAGACTGGCATCGATCATTTTAATCATCGAGTTGTCAGCAATAACCCCATCAGGATTGGTTGCCGTTTTGATACGTCCTGCAAGTGGTCCTTCGCCGAAGTTTAGTCGTTGAGTCAGCAGTGAAGGAAACTTACGCATTTGCAGATCGGATGGCAAACGACCATGGGTATGTGGTGCCAATTCGTATAACAACGTTTTGGGCAGAGGTTTTGTGGAGTTAACCAGCATAAACTGCTCGCGTTGCTCTTCTGCATCATTAGCGATAAATGCAGAGACCGGCATCATAAACGAGTCGATTTCCGCATCCCGCAAAGCAGCGGTACGTTGTTGACCATCCACAATAAACCCAGGCTTCTCAAAATCCTTATCTTCGGAGAAAGGTATCACCAGATGCCCCATGTCGCCATTATCTGTAAGCGGTTCAAAACGCACACGCTTATCAAAAGCGATAATCACCGGGTTGGGTATCATCGGGTTTTTACTCTCAATATAGCGCTGAATTTCGCGAATATGGTTACGTACTTCTGGACGCTGATAACCAACCAAATTCTCTTCACCGCGACGAATACGCGAAATCGCTGCAATTTTGCTAATCTGTTTACCTTCTATCGCAAGGCTATAGAGTTGCCTCTCCTCACCCTGTCGGATTCGCAGGGCGGGAACACGATATTCACTCATGACAGTTCCTCTGAGCGTAATGACAATGTGTGCTGTAAACGGTTGTACAACACCTGAATATTATGGAAACCGCGGCGACGGTTACGTTCTGCTCCGCGGAAAATGATGACGTTGATACCGATAGCTTGGCAAATATTGCACTGGCATTGTTTCCAGGGACGTTCACCCAGTGTGCGTTCATAATCCGCACGGATTTTATTGGCCTCTTTTTCACCTGAATGCAGGCGTTCATAAGCCAGTACTGCCTCAAGAGTTTTTTCAAGGGACAAAGCCCCTTTATCGTATTCGAACAGGGCATTCATGGCATCCTTTTCCAGATGCCGAGCAATATCCTGATCAATCACGCCGGATTTTATTTTGCGACTCAAACTTGGATTCGCATCAAACTGAGGAACTCGCACAGCGGTATAGGCCGGGCCATCAGGCGTATGGTAGTTATTTTTTCGATCTTTGAAGGCCTGCTGCAGCGGTGTTGTCGAGTCAATACTGGTCACACCAAACTTGATAAAGTCGGCGAAACTCTCTGGACGGGCAATACCAAGCAAGTGAACACGTGTATCACTTTTCAGCAGCGGTTTAATTTCTTCGAGGGTCTCAAGGATCTGCGTCGTTTTCAACGGTACCATCCCCCCCATGGTGATATTTTTGTATCCCATGGCTAGCAGGGCCTCTACAGACTGACGGTAGGAGTTTTTACTCCATCCATGTGCAACACCAAAGGGAGTGAAACAGGACTTTTGAGACTTGTTTAAAAACTCTTGTGCCAGGGTCAGAGTGATATCCTGGCGTCGGCGACATTCAGTCAATACTTCGCCACTGAATACTTCCCCTGGCCTCTCATAACCAAAGACGATGTGATCGAGAGAAACGCCATAGTTAAAGCGGGAAGTTTCGTAGAACTCAATCACCTCTTCCACACGGTATGGGGGGACGTCCTGGTTAACATAGGTGAAGGCTCCGCAATCACCCATAGTTTCCATATTTTCTGGAAGACGGAAAAAGTGCTTCATTCCATTACGGAAATAACGTAAACGCTGGGCACGGGTATATTTGCTCTCACCGCCACCAAGACCATCTACTACGGCTTTAGAAACCAGCATACCATCGTAAGGATGAGAAAAAACCTCATGCGGATAATGATCGTCACGTTGACGCACGCGATGTTCGTTACGCGTTTCGCGGAAGAAGTCGAAACTGGGATCAATAAAATCCTGACTATCTGGGAAAAAATACTTTAGCTTCGACAACTTACTCTCCTGTGACACCACTGCAACGTCTCAAAAAACGAGGGATTCTACCATGAAATCCCAGCAAGTAGCATTAAGGTTTAGCCTCTCTAAGGGCCTTAAACTCAGCCCGAAAACGTTTTTCCTCAAATGAATTTCCCGAGTCACGAAATTCACGCAACGCATGTGTTGCACTGACACTAGGATTTTGTTCCATAAGCTTTAAAATGAATGACTTAACTTCCTCTTGGCTACGACGAATTCCTTTTTTCACTTCGCGCACAGGTAACTCTTTGAGTTCTTCTGTTAACTTTTGAGATAACTCATTTAAATCATTGAGTTGTTTTGACGTAAATTCCTTCACAATGTATTTTGCTACACTGATATTAAGCATAAGCATATTGCATCTCAACCACTGAGCCATATTTTTGTTTGTTTTGAAAAGGTATGCCGTTAGCCTACGATTGACCTTTTGGGAAGTTATAATGAGCAGTTGTTTTTTTGCGTCAGCCAAATACTCAATACCATTAATAATATCCAATTCAATTGCATTAATATAGTCTGGAGAACCGCAAATAATATAATGGTCTTTTTTCTTTTTTTTCATTAATTCTACAATGGATGTAGGGTGCTTAGATCTAAAAATAGATCTATTAGTTATTTCTTTCCACCATGTTCTGTGAAAACTTTTTCCTATATATTCTTGTGAATACAATGGTATTGATTCATCATAGCCAACAGCAAAGGTCGCTTTATACGGTACTACATTATCTTTGTGGTGGAGGAGGCCTAAACCGGCAGAAAGAACCCATAAATCAATAGGGTATTCATTTAAGATCGCTTTAGCTGTCGCCCAGTGCCCACCTTTATAAAGATCTTCTGCACATACAGTTGCAGATGTAGATATCGCTTCATTCAGAGCATTGCACCAAGAATTCACGAGCACATTTGAAGGGGGCCGGCCTGATGAAAATTGACTCAGACTCAATATATCCCCACTATCGTAGTGTTTACCGTTTGTACATGTTGTTATTAAGTTGATATTGCTCACAATCGCCCCCCTAAATCGTGCTACACAAGCTACAGGAGAAAAAAGGGGATGACAAGAACGGAATTATCAGTCCCTGAAAAATTTTTCAGGGACTGATGCTAGTGAGGAATATACTCGAAATACTCATCTTGAGAATGAGAACACTTTTGGCATCGCCTCAGAATACCTTTTTCCTCAAGAGAGAGACAAAAATTGCGACATGATTCAAGAAGGTCGTCAGGATTTTCATTTTTATTTTTAGAAATCAAGGCTCTAGCGAGTGTGTCATAACTAAAACCTCCCGTTGAGTGCGATACAATGCTCATCGCAAGTTGGGTATCGAAAGTTTTCATAGTGCACCTCTGAGCCGCCAGAATAATACAGTTATAAAAAAGTATGGGTTATAGTTCAAGCTGGCTTTTCAAATTCGAATATAGCAAGCATCAGGAATTAGACTACATGCCAAAGTCATAAGGACTAACTTCCCTTTTCCTATTCACATCCAAAAATCAGCCCACTACTGCAGCATCAGTCGCCGTTCATCAATATGTTCGGCCTTATGAACGTAAGATGTACGTACTGAGTTACGTTCTGATCACCGTTCAGCACCATGTCCCGACCACTGTTGATGCACCACACCGTATGCAAATCGAGTCGCTCAAGAGCGGCTTTTTTGTGTCTGAAATCACCCATATCCGTGCAGTATATAGGCCTGCCAGAAAAGCAGTTCAGTATTCTTCATTTTGTAGTCGATGGTCCCAAGTTTGCTCTGGCTGGAAGCTGCATCGTCCACATTACGTGGGCAGGGTGGTTTCGCTATGCTACTTGAACGTTTTGACCATGTGGCTCAGGTAGCTAATATCAAAAGACGTCATTTTGTCTCCACGCCCACCTTGGTGAACATTCAATAAATAGTTTCGGTCGAGAGCAGTTATGTAGGGCTAGCAGACGAGATGCGTAGATATCTTGTTGAAGACAATTTTACTGACCACCTGAGAACGCTATTCTACCGAATAATTATTATCTTGGTGAATAATGATGATTACCTGTGTAACTATGGTTTTATGCTGATGGGACCGGCAGTACAATTTCTGTAGTGTACTCGCAATTTCAGGTCTCTGGCGTTTATTCTGGTGCAAAGGAGGTATGTGATGAAAACTTTGCTACCATGCCATTAAATGCGACCAATATCGGATTATCCATCAGTTGCTTGTTGTAGATTTCATTGGTTATAAAAATGCAAGGTGTAAAAGATGAAATTTATAATTATTAGTTAAGTGGCTAGTTTTATAGTAATTTAGACAATAGGATGTATGGAAAAATGGAAAAAGTTTATGATACCACTAGAATTAGTAATCTTGCTAACGACCTGAAACAGTTTTGTTCTTTTTTTTGTGAGTACATAAAAAGAGATGATATTAGTATAGATATCGCCTTGGATGTGCTGAGAATATCTTCCATCTATTATAATAGGTTTTCAGTTCAGACTGAAGTTGAGTATAACAATACATTCAAAAATTGTATTAATGAGCTAGTAAACTCATTTCCTGATAACATTGAACTAATCTCTGAGTTCGAGAGTCAATGTAAAATTATGTATGATATAAATAATTCTTTCTTTGCGGCTACAAAATGTGCTGGTATTTGGCGTAAAAATACAAAAAAATCACATGCATTAATACTTAATCTCATCATGTTTTGTGAGATGTTTTTATCATCATTATCATCCTTGGTTGTGGTCAATGATCCTAAAAAAATGAAGAGGATTTTTCCATTATTTATCGTTTCTGAAAATATTAATATTCATGCTGAACCTGATATCGAATATTTTCGAGTTATCGATAGGGCATTTGATGAGGTAGCCAATTACACCGGAAGAATATTTTCTTATTTACGGACTCATGGGCCATTGAAACTAACTTCTTGTGTGAATAAACAAACCTTGCTTTCAATGGGAGGGTACCTTAATGAGTGGAATGTTTTTGACTCATTAAGCAGAGTAAGAGACTTTTTCAGACTAAGTAGTGCAGTATTTACAAAATTGGATAATAACATTTACTCTCTTGATGTTGATAGTTTTTGTTTATACCGAGATTATGAGATTGCAAGAAATAGACTAATGATGAGAGCGTCACATCTATATAGCGAAGTTCATGAATTTAGTAACAAACATTTTCATCTAAATAGTTGGGTAAAGGATCATATGCCATCTTACTTAAATTCTGATGGCGTTTTTAGCTCATTTCATTTAAGCGAGTTGGAAAATATGTCTCCTGATGACCTTCATGAAGAATATGGGAATATATCATTATTTAATTGGGTGCACGCTTATCAATGTTTAGTCGAGTTATCTAAAGAAGAAATGAGCAAAAGATTTTCATCGACAAAACCTATACCCCTACAGTTGGATCGCTGGCTGATCATAAAAAGCCGTGAGAGTTGGTTATCATTCTTTCAACGTAAGGGGATTGCAACAGATGCAGCAAAAAAACTGATAGATTATTTTACCTTCAATTCAAAATCACATGATCTTAATGATTGCCCATTTATTCCCTGTATGGACGGTTTATGCTTAATGCCTGCATTAATAGCAAATAGCTCAGTGACTCGCTCTCTAATGTCATTATTTGGTTCCAAAAAAATTTCTCAAGCAAGTAAAGGGCGATTTCATGAGCAACAATTTATAAAACAAGTTCGTGATGCGGGGATTAAAGCTTCTCCAATTGATGCTCATGCTAATTATCAGTGCGATTGCGTGATTCTCCTGGATGATTGTTTGATTTTTACAGAACTAAAATCAAATGGTCAACCAATATATTATGGTAAGTACTATCAGCAAGTGTGTAACATCGTTGGAGATAGCTCATTAATACATGATCATAATAATAAATTTATGCGTTCTTATTTTCAACAAATAAATCGAATTTCTGAACATTATCTTAATCATCTTGATGTGATCATTAAAGAATTCGAACTACCATCAACATGGCAACCCAAAGGTGTGTATAAGCTTATTGTTACTACAACTATGCTCGGTGGGAAATATCATGTGGATGATACATATGTAGCGGACAAATATGCATTATCTAGTTTTTTTCAACGAATACCTGGAGTGATATATCAAACAAATGAAAATGGAAAAATGGCGAAAAATATCATTGATGGGTTTGAGTGTTGCGAAGGGAAAATCACTATCGATAAGTTTATAGATTATCTTTCCTCTTTGCCCAGTATTAATGCTGTACGTAAAAATATAAAAAAATTAACTTATAGTGTTCGATTTAATGAAAAATTAGTCCATCACCCTTATTATGATTCTTGGGCTTTTGGCCCATATATTCGTAAGGGAAATGATTAGAGCAATTTATTATATAGTCCATGTTATTCACTGATTATATTATTGATAATATAATCAGTGAATAACTCTAATTTTTTTAATGTTGGGGTTTAGCCTGAAGTTGAAATTGGTACTACGGAACGGTATGATCATATCGCATCAAAATATCAAGGTAGTGATGATTTTCTACGCACCGATCCAGAAACGTGGATTTTATCATCACCATAAGCAATGGCAGCGACAACACCATCAATTTCTATATCAAAGGTGGTGAAATAAATTAGAAAATTGTTTATTTAATCCATTAGCGATAAGTTTTATTGTTATTTGGCCGAGATATATTCCATTGAAAAAAGTAAATTGGCACTGATATTATATCAAATGGGAATAATCCTTTTGTAAATAAGCTGAGGAATGTGTTAATTCACATCCAGCGCCTTATAAACCGCATCAACCGGTTCTGAGTAAAAACTTACCTGAAACTTGGTAAACAACTCTGCCGGAACTGTTGGAATATCCATAGCCGAGGATATCGGCAACAGAACTCGTTTTGCGCCGCTATCGAAGGCGAGTTGTAAACTAGCGGCAAGATCCTGCACTGATTATGTCAGCAATATTGAACATACTGCGATAGTTATCAAACTCACCCCCTAAAAACCTCTTTTCGATGCCACTCCACAAACCCCTCAAAAGGGTAATTTTTACGCACCTGTGGTAACGCAATAGTTTTCCCGTCAAAATCCCAGAATAGTTTCTCAACGATCCCTCCGCCGTTTACCGCATCCGAGACCAGTACCCGCATATTTTCATCCAGGCCAATCGATCCTTTATCAAAGGCTTTATGGTGAATTGCGCAAAGCGCCAGGCCATTAGGAATTTCACAAGGACCGCCGTGCTGTTTCCATTTTATATGCGCCGCTTCCAACGCGACGGTGGTGTCGTCGTGGCGCATATTAAAGCCACATATCGCGCACTGGTATTTATAAGCGCGTAATACATTTTTGCGAAATAACGGGTCGCGCTGTTTACGGATTTGCTGGAGATCAAAACCCAGCTCGTCAGCAATTTCTTCCTGAATACTCTCGGTGAAGTGCGCTTCAAGTATCTGTTGCGCCAGAGTATTGATGAGTTTTTTATTGCCGGTTACCAGGGCGTAGTGCTGTTCATCGAAACCGCCTGCAACGCGGTGTTCGGTCAGTTCCTTCACTGGCGGTTGTCGGCTGCTCCCTGCTGTTGAGCAAAGCTCGGCATTGTGTAATTGCCAGAATCCGTCGCCTTGTAATCGCCAGAACGGCATATCAGGTCGGTACTGTGAACGCTGTGGCCCAAAACGTTCCAGTAAACTGTGCAGAGGTTCGTAGATTTCCGAGCCATAATCGAAAAGGCGCGGATGTCCATTCAGGTATCCCGCTAATACGTATAGCAGTAACAATGGCTTATGCGGCGCGCGCTGTTCACCCTTGTGCCAGATTTTTATGTTGGCAATTGCCTGCTGTAGCGATTTACTGGAAGCCATTGATATCCCTGGCAGCGAAATAATTGCGATCATGCTCGCAAATTTTCTGCTGTTCAAGCCTGCAAATGAAGATATATTACCTTGATCTCATTTGTTTTTTTGCTTCCTGTGTGCCCTAATTGCCATGCGATGTTGCCCCGACGCAAACCACCGTTTTCGCCGGAGCAGTTAAAAGCGTTGATGGATGCGAATAAATCAAATTAATGAACGCTCACCTTTCGCGCCAAAACTGCAAAATTGCTTCTACAAACCTGTCAGAAATAATCCCCCGACGGGCTGCCGCGCTGAAATGACTGCTTCGCAGTGCCGTCGTCCAGTTCTCCGCTGACCGGTACGCTGAACCGAAATATCCCGTGCTTAAATCGTCCGGATCTTCATCAGGCGCGTTCGTCAGTCCTCTTGCACCTTGTTGCTGGAAGTCGACGAAAATAATATTGGCTAAAACATTATTTTGATAATTGCCATAAATAGCTTCATACGCATGAGGGAAACTTTCTTTCCAGTACCAGGTGGTATCGCCGCAAAACCACGGCGCGTCAGTAATTTTATTAAGCTGAGAATGGTATTGTTTTAGATCCCTACGAAAGGCTTTAACCATATGATTAAAGTGTTGAGGGTGTGACGCGTAGTCACTGGTCATTAGGTCAAATTCGCCTTGCATCCAGCATACGCCGAGGAATTTGTTCTGCGGATTTTTTGCCAGTGCGGCTCGCGTTCTGCTGACTAAATCCTGATACAGCGGAGTATCCGTTCCCCAACGACAAGCATCATGGCTGGCTCCGTGCCGTTCTGAATATGTCCCTTCGCTGCCCGCAGTAAAAGCCGATCCGCCACGGCAACACGGAACGATGAGAACCCCTGCATTATCAGGAGTAAAGGGCAGTAATTTCCGTGCAATATGCAGTGCCTGGCCAACGGTGCCGTACTGTGTTTGATGATTCGTTGCCAGAGGATGGTGATAACCCTGCATATCCTGAACATCGTGTGGGCAGTGAGTCAGTGGAATAATGTCGTTAAATTGACATGAGGGGCCTCCGGGATGCGTATGCGCAAATCTCGCTAATTGTTTAATCCTGGGATGAGGCGCATCTTCCCTGTCCGGTAATGGCAGTCCTTCGCCATACGCCATGGCATTAGACTGACCGGCAACGGTAAGAACATAGTAATAATCGGGCGATATTATTGCGTTCATATAATTTTCGCGTAATTGAAATTGCAAATTGATAGCAGAGCCCCTTTACTGGGGCCCTGAAGCATTAGTTTTGTACTGTGACTTTATTATCCTCCACAGAGATCAAAACTGAATCCGTCACCGCTTTGCCGCCTGCAGTTTCACCGCCAATAATTAATAAACTATTATTCCAGGGCAATGATACTCCGTAGGCCCGACCTTGCGATAATTCGCCCGATTTATCCCATTTCCCGTTATGCCAAAGATGAATATCAGCGCTATATGATTTTTTCAGGCCTTCATGCGCATAGTTCTTACCGTTTTGGTAATTTTCCCGTGAACCTTTGAATCCGGCCCCCCCGGCAAATATAAGTGAGTCATTGCTTATCCCCGCAAAACCGCCAGCAACGCCATCTGGTGATGAGACGGGAGCAAGTTTATTCCATTTTAAATTATTACCGGTGAAATCAAGTTCAAATACGGCATCCGTTCGTAGTCCTGGTTTGGCTTCACCATTAATAAGCCAGGTTTTATCGCCTTTATTCACAACCGCTGCACCAGCCGTCCCGTACCAGGGAGATTCGCCAGCGTAACTCCATTGCTGTGTAGAGGGATCAAAAGACAACAGAAACTTATTGAAGAAATAATCTTCTGCTTTTTTGTCAAAATAGTGGGCGTTGATTTTCTCTATAGCGGTTGAATCTTTTCCAGCTTCGTTGAGATCTTCAAAATAGCCATTGAAGATATTCTGGTTAACACCGCCAGTAACATAAGCCTTGCCGTCATGTACAAAAGTCACATGGCCCGCCATGCCCATCGGCGCGTGCGACATCAATTTAACCCAGCTATTGGTTTTGGGGTTGTATTTGTGTACGTCATTAAATACCTGAGTCAAGCCCTCGCTGTTTTTGCCAATGCCGCCAAACACATACAGATTGCCATCAATAAATGCAGAGGTTGCTTGATCTCTCGCCCCACCAGGGAATGCAGCTAACGCTATCCATTTTTTATCTTTGGCCTGTGTATCCAGTTTGTACCATGCCGTACCTGCGCTACCTAAACCAATGTAGACAGTGTCGTTATCAATTGCTCCGGTACCACTTTTAAATGGCACAGGAGTTTCCGGTAATACAGACGCGTTTGCGGCAAATGAAGCCATCATGATAGCAAGCGCCGTTATTGTTTTATTCATTGTGACTGTCTCCTGTCTACTACAGTTTAAATGACACACCAATGCGATAACTGTTTTCTGATAAATTATCTCTGCCGTTATAAACACCCTGACGGTCAAGGTAGTCATATTCTATGTATGGCGTAATATCAGGCGTCATATGGTATTGTAGAACAAATGCATTTTCCGTCGCCCATTTCTTATGGTTTGCATAGCGATAATCGTTTTGTTTGCTGTATAGCGTCGTTTGCCATGCGAAGGTGAAATCACTATTAATATGGTAAGTGACATATCCATCCCAACGATGAACGTTATCACGAGACATCTCACCGGATAAGTCTTGTTGTCGGTAAGCTTTCCAGTCGTAACGATAGCGAATGCCAAAATTAAGATCTTTTGTCGCGTCCCAGGACAGTTTTACGTAGGGTCCGTAGCGTGTGCCGTTGCTGCTAAAATGCGTTAACATTCCCGGGCGCACCGTCCATTGATCATCAAGTTTAATCGCGTAATTAACTTCAACCTGAACATCATTGAGTGCGGCATTTTCCTTTTTATTATCATGAATGGTATTCCAGGTATTACTTTCCATGCTTGCCCACCATCCATTTTGCCATCCCTCACTGACTTTGAGTCGAGTCTCATAGGCGTGGCTTCCACTACGATATCCACCACGTACGTCCAGTGTCGCAGCTTGAGAAATTAATGGTGACGAAAAGCACAGTAATAATACGCCAGAAAGTATTTTAGCCTTTTTCATAAATTTCACTCATTTGTAGGATACAGAAAGCAATACAAAGCCCGCATAAACAATTAGCATTTATGTTGTGTAATATTTTTTGCCAGGCTTATAGTGTCTGGATTTGCCCCTATATTTCCAGACACCTGTTATCACTTAACCCATTACTGGTCCGCTGTCGCAGATATTCCCGTGGCGAGCGGTAACCCAGCGCACTATGCGGATGCCATTCGTTATAATGCTCGAACGCCTCTGCAAGGTTCTTTGCTGCCGTTAACCCGTCTGGTTTGGGCATGATACTTATGTAGTCACGCTTTATCGTTTTCACGAAGCTCTCTGCTATTCCGTTACTCTCCGGACTCCGCACTGCCGTGTTCTTCGGTTCAAGTCCCAACATCCTGGCGAACTGACGTGTTTCATTCGCCCGGTAGCATGAACCATTATCCGTCAGCCACTCCACTGGAGACGCCGGAAGCTCGCTGCCGAAGCGGCGTTCCACTGCTCCCAGCATGACGTCCTGTACTGTTTCACTGTCGAAGCCGCCTGTAGTGACCGCCCAGTGCAGTGCCTCACGGTCACAGCAGTCCAGCGCGAACGTGACACGCAGTTTCTCTCCGTTATCACAGCGGAACTCGAACCCGTCAGAGCACCATCGCTGATTGCTTTCTTTCACAGCCACTCTGCCGGTATGTGCCCGTTTCGATGGCGGTATTGTGGGTTTACGCTCAAGCAACAGCGCATTCTGGCGCATGATCCGGTAAACACGTTTGGCGTTGATCGCAGGCATACCATCACATTCTGCCTGTCTGCGAAGCAGCGCCCATACCCGACGATAACCATACGTGGGCAGCTCTCCGATAACATGGTGTATACGGAGAAGCACATCCGTATCATCAGTGTGACGGTTGCAGCGGCCGTCCTTCCAGTCATCGGTTCGTCTGAGAATGACGTGCAACTGCGCACGCGACACCCGGAGACAACGGCTGACGAAGCTTATTCCCCATCCCCGGGCAATAAGGGCGCGTGCGCTATCCACTTTTTTGCACGCCCATATTCAACGGCTTCTTTAAGGAGTTCATTTTCCATCGTTTTCTTGCCGAGCAGGCGCTGGAGCTCTTTAATCTGCTTCATGGCGGCAGC
>NZ_PTRX01000049.1:0-14148 GCF_002966045.1 Escherichia sp. MOD1-EC5189
TTTCTCTTCAACCGAACCGGCTGTTTGTGTGAAGTGATTCACATCCGCCGTGTCGATGGAGGCGCATTATAGGGAGTTCTCCGCAGGCCGCAATAGAAAAATTGCAGAAAAATGACTGACTGCTGCATTCCCCAGCAAAACCCCGCTTTATACCTTTTTACGCACAGAGTTATCCACAATCGTTACCGTGATTTCTATATTTTTCCCACGGTAACCACAGTCAAAATTGTGATCGCTATTGAAAGAGAAAAATTCGCGAGCGTTGCGCAAACGTTTTCGTTACAATGCGGGCGAAAAATAAGGATGCCCCGTTAGGGGCGTTAGCTGAGTTTTTCGCGAAAAATTCAGCTAACGCTCTCTGTAATAGTCAAATCCAGGGGATTTACCATGCAACAACGTCGTCCAGTCCGCCGCGCTCTGCTCAGTGTTTCTGACAAAGCCGGTATCGTCGAATTCGCCCAGGCACTTTCCGCACGCGGTGTGGAGCTGCTGTCTACAGGGGGCACTGCCCGTCTGTTAGCAGAAAAAGGTCTGCCGGTAACCGAAGTTTCCGATTACACCGGTTTCCCGGAGATGATGGATGGACGCGTGAAGACCCTGCATCCGAAAGTGCATGGTGGCATTCTGGGCCGTCGCGGCCAGGACGATGCCATTATGGAAGAACATCAGATCCAACCTATCGATATGGTAGTTGTTAACCTCTATCCGTTCGCCCAGACCGTTGCCCGTGAAGGCTGCTCGCTGGAAGATGCGGTTGAGAACATCGATATCGGTGGTCCAACGATGGTGCGCTCCGCCGCCAAGAACCATAAAGATGTCGCAATCGTGGTGAAGAGCAGCGACTACGACGCCATTATTAAAGAGATGGATGCCAACGAAGGATCGCTGACGCTTGCAACCCGTTTCGATCTCGCTATCAAAGCCTTCGAACACACCGCCGCCTACGACAGCATGATTGCCAACTACTTCGGCAGCATGGTTCCGGCTTATCACGGTGAAAGCAAAGAGGCCGCCGGTCGCTTCCCGCGTACGCTGAACCTGAACTTCATTAAGAAGCAGGATATGCGCTACGGCGAGAACAGCCACCAGCAGGCTGCCTTCTATATAGAAGAGAATGTGAAAGAAGCCTCCGTTGCCACCGCAACCCAGGTTCAGGGTAAAGCCCTCTCTTATAACAACATCGCCGATACCGATGCGGCGCTGGAGTGCGTGAAAGAGTTCGCCGAGCCAGCATGTGTGATTGTGAAGCACGCCAACCCTTGCGGTGTGGCTATCGGCAATTCCATTCTTGATGCTTACGATCGCGCGTATAAAACCGACCCCACCTCGGCGTTCGGCGGCATTATCGCCTTTAACCGCGAGCTGGATGCTGAAACCGCACAGGCCATCATTTCTCGTCAGTTTGTCGAAGTGATTATTGCGCCGTCCGCCAGCGAAGAAGCGTTGAAAATCACCGCCGCTAAACAGAACGTACGTGTCCTGACATGTGGTCAGTGGGCCGAGCGTGTTCCAGGCCTTGATTTCAAACGCGTGAACGGCGGTCTGCTGGTTCAGGATCGCGATCTGGGCATGGTCGGCGCGGAAGAACTGCGCGTCGTCACCAAACGTCAGCCGACTGAACAGGAGCTGCGTGATGCGCTGTTCTGCTGGAAGGTGGCGAAGTTCGTGAAATCTAACGCCATTGTCTACGCCAAAAACAATATGACCATCGGTATTGGCGCAGGCCAGATGAGCCGCGTGTACTCCGCGAAAATCGCCGGTATTAAAGCTGCCGATGAAGGCCTGGAAGTGAAAGGTTCGTCAATGGCTTCTGACGCGTTCTTCCCGTTCCGCGACGGTATTGATGCCGCCGCCGCTGCGGGCGTGACCTGCGTAATCCAGCCTGGCGGTTCTATCCGTGATGACGAAGTGATTGCCGCCGCCGACGAGCACGGTATTGCGATGCTCTTCACCGACATGCGCCACTTCCGCCATTAATGGAGCGACAGATGAAAGTATTAGTGATTGGTAACGGCGGGCGCGAGCACGCGCTGGCCTGGAAAGCGGCACAGTCGCCGCTGGTTGAGACTGTTTTTGTTGCTCCGGGTAACGCAGGCACTGCGCTGGAGCCTGCACTGCAAAACGTTGCTATCGGCGTGACCGATATCCCGGCACTGCTGGATTTCGCGCAAAATGAAAAGGTAGATTTAACCATCGTCGGCCCGGAAGCACCGCTGGTGAAAGGCGTGGTCGATACCTTCCGCGCCGCCGGGCTGAAAATCTTCGGCCCAACCGCAGGTGCCGCGCAACTTGAAGGCTCAAAAGCGTTTACCAAAGATTTCCTGGCCCGCCATAAGATCCCTACGGCGGAATACCAGAACTTCACCGAGGTCGAACCTGCGCTGGCGTATCTGCGTGAAAAAGGCGCGCCCATCGTTATTAAAGCTGACGGTCTGGCTGCCGGGAAAGGCGTTATCGTGGCGATGACGCTGGAAGAAGCGGAAGCGGCTGTTCACGATATGCTGGCGGGCAACGCTTTTGGCGACGCGGGTCATCGCATCGTTATCGAAGAGTTCCTCGATGGCGAAGAAGCGAGCTTTATCGTGATGGTGGACGGCGAGCATGTGCTGCCGATGGCCACCAGTCAGGACCACAAACGCGTAGGTGATAAAGATACCGGGCCGAACACGGGCGGGATGGGCGCTTACTCCCCTGCGCCAGTGGTGACCGATGAAGTTCATCAGCGCACCATGGAACGTATCATCTGGCCAACCGTGAAAGGCATGGCGGCGGAAGGCAACACCTACACCGGTTTTCTCTACGCGGGCCTGATGATCGACAAACAGGGCAATCCGAAGGTTATCGAATTTAACTGCCGCTTTGGCGATCCGGAAACCCAGCCGATTATGCTACGCATGAAGTCCGATCTGGTTGAGCTTTGCCTGGCGGCCTGTGAAGGTACGCTTGACGAGAAAACGTCCGAGTGGGATGAACGCGCTTCTCTCGGCGTGGTGATGGCTGCGGGTGGATATCCGGGCGATTACCGCACCGGCGATGTGATCCACGGCCTGCCGCTGGAAGAAGCGTCTGACGGCAAAGTGTTCCACGCGGGCACAAAACTGGCGGATGACGAGCAGGTGGTAACCAGCGGCGGGCGCGTACTGTGCGTCACCGCGCTGGGTCATACCGTGGCAGAAGCGCAGAAACGCGCTTATGCCTTAATGACCGATATCCATTGGGACGACTGCTTCTGCCGGAAAGATATCGGCTGGCGCGCCATCGAACGCGAGCAGAACTAACGCGACAGTTTTGCCAATAGCGTTTTGCGCGTAATCCCTAACTGACGGGCTGCTTCGGTTTTGTTGCCGCCCGTTTTCTCCAGCGCCGCCAGAATCACTTCTTTTTCGACTTCCACCAGCGGCTGAATATCCTGACTTTGCACCAGCGGGATCGGCGTACTGGCAATCGCCAGCGGCAGCTCGCGTTCGGAAATATATTCCCCGGTCAGCAGCACCACCGCCCGTTCCACCGCGTTTTCCAGTTCACGAATATTTCCCGGCCAGTCGTAGTGAATCAGCAGATCCATCGCCTGGGGAGTAAACCCTTTTACCGCCTTGCGATTGCGTTCGGCAAACCGCTGCAGAAAATGGTTAGCCAGCAGAGGAATATCTTCCCGCCGTTGTCGCAGCGAAGGTACTTCAATCGCCACCACATTCAGGCGATAGTAGAGATCCTGACGAAAACGCCCGGCCTTTACCTCAGCGGCAAGATCGCGATGAGTCGCCGCAATCATCCGGACATCAACCGAGATAGTCTGATTGCTACCGACACGCTGGACTTCGCGCTCCTGAATCGCACGCAGCAGACGAACCTGCATCATCGGCGAGATATCGCCAATTTCATCGAGAAACAGCGTGCCGCCGTCCGCCTCAACAAAGCGCCCTTCCCGCCGTTTGTCGGCTCCGGTAAACGCCCCTTTTTCGTGACCGAACAATTCAGATTCCAGTAAGGATTCGTTGAGTGCCGCACAGTTGAGCGTCACCAGCGGCTTTTCACTCCGTGCACTACTGGCGTGAATCGCCCTGGCGACCAGCTCTTTACCGGTGCCGGAATCGCCGTGGATCAGCACCGTGGCTTCCGATGGCGCGACGAGGGCAATTTCACTGAGCAGGTGCTGCATCGCCGGGCTTTTACCGACCATACCGAACTGGCTGGCAGACACCGCAGGCGTTTCAGCATCAACACTGTGCGTATGCGCAAGCGCCTTTTCCAGGGTTGCCTGCAGGTTATCGAAATCCAGCGGCTTGATGAGATAATCCAGCGCCCCGGTTTTCAACGCCTCTACCGCCGTCTCGACGCTGGAGTACGCGGTCATAATCAGTACCGGAATTGCCGGATTTAACGCTTTGATCTCTTTCAGCGTGGCGATGCCATCCATCTCTGCCATTCGCACATCACAAAGCACAAGATCAAAAACCTGTTCCCGCACTTGCTCCAGCGCTTGTCGCCCGCTGTTCGCCAGCGCGACGTTATAGCCCCAGCCGCGCAGCAATGCCTGCAAGATAGTGCAGTGGCTAATGTCATCATCCACCACCAGAATATCGATATTATCGTGCGTCATCCTTGTGGGTCCTTACGCGTAATATTGACCGGAAGCCAGAGGGTGAACGTTGCACCTTTCCCCTCCTGGCTTACGACCTGAATTGTACCACCGTGTTGTTCAACAATATTATGCACAACCGCCAGCCCCAGTCCGGTGCCTTCGGCTTTGGTGGTGAAGTACGGGGTGAAGATAGCTTCAAGCTGATCCGCCGCAATTCCCTTACCGCTGTCGGTTACGCTTATTTTAACGCCTGCGCTGCTTTCGCTGGCCGTCACGCTAATCACGCCATGCTGACCAATAGCCTGAATAGCATTGAGATAGAGATTCAACAGGACCTGAGTCAGTCGGTCCGGATCGGCCTGTATCTCCGGCAATGCGTCGTTGGCGGTAAAGCGTAATTGGATCTCCCTACTGTTTGCATCCTGGCTTACCAGTTGTAATGAGTGGTTAATCAGCGTGTTGAGATCCACCGCCTGCAAAGCCAGATGCGTTGGCTTAACCAGCTCCAGCAGCTCGCTTACCACGCGGTTTAAACGGTCGGCTTCTTTCGCCATCACCTGCGCCAATTGATGTGCTTCTCCTCCTGCTGGTGCGCGTTCGGCAAAATATTTCGCCAGCCCTTTAATCGAGGAAAGCGGGTTACGGATTTCATGGGCGACGCCTGCGGCCAGATGTCCCAGCGCCACCAGCTTCTCTTTGCGCTTCATTTCATCCTGTAACAGCTGGCGCGAGCGAAGATAGCGGCGATACCAGAAGAATGACAACACGCTTGCCAGCAAGACCGTCGCCAGGGCGAAGAGGATAATCAGGGTGTTTCTCTGCTCACGCTCTTCGGTACTCACAATGTTACTGGCGTCGAAAGCGATAAAAATTGCTTGTGGTGTCGCGGCATACTGCTGCATATGGCGCATCCGGTGCATTCCAGCAGCAAACATCGGTTGAAACTGGCGATAAATTTCCAGAACAGGCTCGCCGTCTGCGCTATCGATCCGCCGCCACGCTTCTTCGTCTCCCGGATGTAACTGCTGCATTTCCTGCGGGGAATAAAGCTGTTTTCCCACCATGCCGGAGTTGCTATGCATCACGATTGTTCCTTGTTCATCCGTGACCGCAAACCAACGCACTCCTGGCTGCCCAGCCATTTCTTCCAGTAAAGCCTGCTGCTGCGCATGATGCATGCGCATCCCCATACCGACGCGCGAGCCGGATTCGAGAGCGCGGATAAGTACACTGCCTTTTTCCAGCAGAGTTTGTCTGGCGGCGGCAGTCTCGCGCCCATAATCGCGAATCACGGTCACCGCAAACAACCCCACCAGTCCAACAATGACTACGGGAAGGATCGCGCTTAACCATTTTGCTAAGGCATCTTTTGATCGCTGCATAAAACGCATCTTCTTCTTTGCCTGTTCATCCCTTTTTGACAGCAGAAATCATGCCATCTTTTATTAGCACTTACCCTGCGCTTTAACACAAAGGCTTAAGTTTCAATGAGTAAAAATGACTCGCTACACACAGCAGGCGAGTCATTTTTACTCGTTTATCATGTCATATTGCCCGTCATATCAGCGTTTCGCCGTTGGCACGAAAGATGCAATACCCGAAGTAAGACAACCACTGGAGGATTAACCATGAAACGGAACACGAAAATTGCCCTGGTGATGATGGCGCTTTCAGCAATGGCGATGGGATCGACATCTGCATTTGCTCACGGCGGACACGGTATGTGGCAGCAAAATGCCGCGCCTTTGACCAGCGAACAACAGACAGCGTGGCAGAAAATCCATAATGACTTTTACGCTCAAAGCAGCGCACTGCAACAGCAACTGGTGACGAAGCGTTATGAATACAATGCCCTGTTAGCCGCGAACCCACCGGATAGCAGCAAAATTAACGCGGTCGCCAAAGAGATGGAGAATTTGCGTCAGTCGTTAGATGAATTACGGGTGAAACGAGATATTGCGATGGCTGAAGCGGGTATTCCGCGCGGTACCGGAATGGGTTACGGCGGCTGCGGTGGTGGCGGTCATATGGGTATGGGCCACTGGTAAATCAGAACGTTTTCTCATTGGGTTGCCAGCGACAGAAATCAGAGTTTGCCACTAACAGTAATTGCGAACCTTCGGGCGCTTCCAGCCATGCCACGCTGACATCAACAGAAGAACGGCTCTGGCGGCGCTCGATATGCGCTATCGCCTGCGAATCTAAATCAGGTTTAATGGTTTGCCCTTCGCAGGTGGTCACGGTCTGTTCCATCGCATGCCAGCGCCCCTGGCGCAGCACGACTCTCCCCTGACGTAAGGCATCGCTAATCTGGCGGATCTGGTCAGCTCGATAACGGTATAAATCGATTTGGTCGTTAGAAAGCTGCTGCTTTTCCCCATCGGATTCACGTTGCATAAAGCTCAGATCGCCGCGATCGTCAAAACGCGCGCGAATGTTCACCGGCGGTTTGCTGTAAACATTGATATTGATGAGCGTGAGGTTATCGCCCTGCCAGCGATACTCTCGCGTCGTGGTATCGCCACTGCGCCACGGGCTAAACACGGCAAGCAGATGCACATTATCGCCGCTGTCTTTTCGCCAGATACGTACCGCGCCCTGATCTTCAGCAAATCCACTGGCGGTAAAGGGAGGAAGTGAAGAGTTGTGACTACAGGCAGTTAGAAACAGAGCGCCCGCCAGCATCAATGATCGACGCCAGAAAGACAAAAGGGGTGAAACCACCCCTTCGTTAAAACTGTTCACTGCCACGCAATCTTACTTAACTGCGTCTTTCAGTGCCTTGCCAGAAACAAATGCCGGCACGTTAGCTGCGGCAATTTTGATTTCTTTACCGGTCTGCGGGTTGCGGCCAGTACGCTCAGCGCGGTGGTTCACTTTGAAGGTACCGAAACCAACCAGTTGTACAGCATCGCCTTCTTTCAGAGACTCAGTAATTGCAGCCAGAGTGGACTCCAGAGCAGCTTTAGCCTGGGTTTTGGACAGTTCTGCTTTCTCTGCAATTACATCAATCAGTTGAGTCTTGTTCATAAGTTATCCTTACAATGTGTTTATCGCTTGCTAAGCATCGAGTGCGACGGAAATGCCAGAATAGCACTCTCCTGCATACACGCACCGATAGCCACTTTTTTTCGCCCCCCAAATGTAGACCAGACGGGGGGCGAAAGGGAAGACTCCAGGTATGACAAATCAGGCGTTAAATCACGTTTTCTGGTCTTATTGCTGAAAAATTATACCAATATTGCTCTCGCCCGCCTCACGCAGGTCTGCCCTAAGGCCTTTTATCAGCTCGATATCGCGTTCTTCGCACTCAGCTAAAAGTCGGAATATTTCCCACTGAATGTCCCACTCTTGCTCTACAGCTGGGTTTTCTTTGAGCTCTTCATCGCTCATTTCACGGCCAGCCTGAGTCATTTCCAGCATCGCCACGGTCGTGATGGAGGTCTTACTCACTTCTACCGCGTGTTCGAGCGTTTCGCCACTCAAACGCGAATGGACCAGTTCACTTAACGCCACGCAAGCATCGATTGCTGGATAAACGCCATACAGATCGAAATCGTCCGCTGAAGGAATCGCTTCTTCAAATTTCTCCAGTTGGCTATCGAAATTCACTTTTGCGTCTTTGACGGTCAGTGTTTCCCAGATGAGATCGAGAATGCGGCGGTAAATTTGCCCATCACCAAAACCGGTTTGCTGGCAGAACATGGCGTAATTGGGGTACATGCGTTCGCATAAGCAAGCCATGAAAGTGACGTGCTGCCAGCTTTCCAGGCGCTCCAGACGCAGATGAATTGGGTTTTGTAACATGTTGAGTTCTCAAATACGGAAATTATCCGCAGTTTACCTGAATTAGGGCTGATTTGCTGTATAGCGCACGAACGCCGGACGTTCCGAAGCCACCGCGTCTGCCCAGCGCGTTGGCTCCGGCAGACGATAGCCTTTCATGCAGCGTTGTACCCAGGCCAGCGCACTATCCATGCTGACACGATGGCCAGTTGCGATAAATAGCGGGTTACAGCGCGCTTTACTGCGCCAGACCCAGGCCAGCTGCTCGCCTTTATCCATCAACGGTGCCAGCGCGCCCGGTTCGCTGGAGAGCAGCTCGAATTTACCGCATAACCGCTTTTTCGCTACGCCAATGGTCGGTACGTCCACTAATAAGCCAAAATGGCTGGCAACGCCAAGACGGCGCGGATGCGAGATCCCATGACCATCGACAAACACTAAATCCGGCTTTTGCGACAGCATCTCCCACGCTGCCAGCAGCGCAGGATATTCGCGGAAGGAAAGAAAACCTGGAATGTAAGGCATGGTGGTGGCGATGCGTGCCACTTTATACTCCACCAGCTCAAGAGAGGGGTATTTCAGCAGCACCATCGCCGCTCGCGTCACTTCTCCGCCCTGCTCAAACCCGACATCGGCTCCGGCGATCAGATCCGGCGGATCTTTATCAAGTCGATCCTCACGGATCACAGAAGAAGCCAGTTCGATTTGTTGAGCGCGTAATGACGCGAGATCCATAATCGCTCCTTAGAGCCTGGTCCACCAGGCGTAATTGTTGAAGGCAGTTTGAGGCCGGACAGCGCGGAAAAACCGGAGCGTACACGTAGTACGTGAGGATTTTGAGCACTGCCCGGCCTCAAAATGGCAAATAAAATAGCCTGATGGACCAGGCTCTTAGCGGTGATACTGTTCAGACAGGCGATGCACAGCCTCCACAAACACGCCAGCATGTTCTGGCGGCACATCCTGATGAATGCCGTGACCAAGGTTAAAGACATGACCTTCGCCGTGACCGAAACCTGCAAGTATAGTCGCGACTTCTTCTTCAATGCGGGCAGGTGGCGCGTACAGCATCGACGGATCCATATTACCCTGCAGCGCGACTTTATTGCCCACGCGGCGGCGCGCATCGGCGATATCCGTTGTCCAGTCGAGGCCCAGCGCATCGCAACCCGTTTCCGCCATAGCTTCCAGCCACTGTCCACCGCCTTTGGTAAACAGGGTGACCGGTACACGGCGACCGTCGTTTTCACGCAGTAAACCATCAACTATTTTATGCATGTAATAGAGCGAAAACTGTTGATAATCGCGCCCGGTGAGCACGCCGCCCCAGGTATCGAAGATCATCACGGCCTGAGCACCAGCTTTAATTTGCGCATTCAGATACAAAGTGACGCTTTTCGCCAGTTTATCGAGCAGAGCGTGCAGCGCCTGTGGATCGGCATACATCATCTTTTTGATCACGGTGAACGCTTTGCTGCTGCCACCTTCCACCATATAGGTCGCCAGCGTCCACGGGCTGCCGGAAAAACCAATCAGCGGCACTTCGCCTTTCAGTTCGCGGCGAATAGTACGCACCGCGTTCATCACGTAACCCAGCTCATCTTCCGGGTCCGGAATTGGCAGTTTATCAACGTCAGCTTTGCAGGTGACTGGAGAGGTAAAACGTGGACCTTCTCCGGCTTCAAAATAGAGCCCTAACCCCATCGCGTCCGGCACGGTGAGGATATCGGAAAAGAGGATTGCCGCATCCAGCGGATAGCGACGCAGCGGTTGCAAAGTCACTTCGCACGCCAGCTCTGCATTTTTGCACAGCGACATAAAATCGCCCGCCTGGGCGCGCGTGGCTTTATATTCCGGTAGATAGCGACCCGCCTGGCGCATCATCCATACTGGAGTGACATCAACGGGCTGGCGCAGCAGCGCCCGCAGATAACGATCGTTTTTGAGTTCGGTCATTTTGGCTGTTCCTTAGTGCGTCAGGCGGTCAGTGTATCATCACTCATACTCTGCCCGACACATCGCCACCGTATCTTCTATCAGACGGCGCGCCACGGTGCCGGGCGGCGGAAGTAACGGTAAATCATCGTAGCGATACCAGTTCGCCTCGAGCAGCTCTTTCGGATCAATCACGATGTCGCCGCTGTCATATTCCGCCATAAATGCGGTCATCAGCGACTGGGGAAACGGCCACGGCTGGGAAGTCACGTACCGCAAGTTTTTAACTTTAATTCCGCTCTCTTCCATCACTTCCCGCGCGACCGCCTGCTCGAGGGTTTCGCCCACTTCGACGAATCCGGCAAGAACCGTATGGACACCGTTACGATGGCGGGTATGCTGGGCGAGGAGGATCGAATCATCGCGACGGATGGCAACAATAATGCAGGGGGCGATTTGCGGGTAGTAACGCTCACGGCAATGGCTGCACAGCATCGCCCATTCGGTTTTGCTCGGATACATTTCATGCCCGCAGTAACCACAGTATTTATGCGATCGGTAAAACTCCGCCAGTTGCACGCCACGTCCGGCCAGTTGAAACAGCCCAACATCGAGATCAATGACCTGACGTACCGACCCCATATCGTGACGCCGCTGCTGTTGTACTAACCAAACAGGTTCCCCCTGCCATTCGCCGATTTGTAGTGCGCGCTGACCCACAAGATCGAAATTTGCCGCTTCGCCATATGGCAATTCTCCCTTCGGCAACCATAATTTTTGTTCATGGCTGACGACCCACCAGCCGTGATCTAATTTTTCAATTATACGATCCATAGCTCTTGCACTACCTTTGCATCACTGGCATGTTTAACATGGTTTTTACATTTCTCACTGAGCAGTTTTTGAATACAAACTTGCGGAGTCAATCATGCTTAACCAGCTCGATAACCTGACGGAGCGCGTCAGAGGAAGTAACAAACTGGTTGATCGCTGGCTACATGTACGTAAGCATCTGCTCGTGGCTTACTACAATCTGGTTGGCATTAAGCCTGGCAAAGAATCGTACATGAGGCTAAACGAAAAAGCCCTTGATGATTTTTGTCAGAGCCTGGTCGATTACTTGTCTGCCGGACATTTCAGTATTTATGAGCGCATTCTTCATAAACTGGAAGGCAATGGGCAACTCGCACGCGCCGCGAAGATTTGGCCACAACTCGAAGCCAATACCCAACAGATTATGGATTACTACGATTCCAGCCTGGAAACCGCTATCGATCATGATAATTACCTTGAGTTTCAACAGGTTTTATCTGACATCGGCGAGGCCCTGGAAGCGCGCTTTGTGCTGGAAGATAAGCTGATTCTGCTGGTGCTTGACGCCGCCCGCGTCAAACATCCTGCTTGAGTTCTGCGCTGTTAACGCGTAATTTACATTCAACGCCCCGTTTGCGGGGCTAATTTCTTGTCGGAGTGCCTTAACTGGCTGAGACCGTTTATTCGGGATCCGCGGAACCTGATCAGGCTAATACCTGCGAAGGGAACAAGAGTTAATCTGCTATCGCATCGCCTTTGCGGCGATCGTCTCTTGCTTCATCCGTCGTCTGACAAGCCACGTCCTTAACTTTTTGGAATGAGCTATGTCTGCAACAAAACTGACCCGCCGCGAACAACGCGCCCAGGCCCAACATTTTATTGACACCCTGGAAGGCACCGCCTTTCCGAACTCAAAACGCATTTACATCACTGGCACACAACCCGGCGTGCGCGTGCCGATGCGTGAGATCCAGCTTAGCCCGACGCTAATCGGCGGTAGCAAAGAACAGCCGCAGTACGAAGAAAACGAAGCGATTCCCGTCTACGACACCTCCGGTCCGTATGGCGATCCACAGATCGCCATTAACGTGCAGCAAGGACTGGCAAAACTACGCCAGCCGTGGATCGATGCACGCGGCGATACCGAAGAACTTACCGTGCGCAGTTCCGATTACACTAAAGCACGGCTGGCAGATGATGGCCTCGACGAGCTGCGTTTTAGCGACGTATTAACCCCAAAACGCGCCAAAGCAGGACGCCGCGTCACCCAACTGCACTACGCCCGCCGGGGCATCATCACGCCCGAAATGGAATTCATCGCCATTCGCGAGAATATGGGTCGCGAGCGCATACGTAGCGAAGTTTTGCGCCACCAGCATCCGGGAATGAGCTTTGGCGCACGTCTGCCGGAAAATATCACCGCGGAATTTGTCCGTGATGAAGTTGCTGCCGGACGTGCCATTATCCCGGCCAACATTAATCATCCGGAATCGGAGCCGATGATTATTGGTCGCAACTTTCTGGTGAAGGTTAACGCCAATATCGGCAACTCGGCAGTCACCTCTTCCATCGAAGAAGAAGTGGAAAAGCTGGTATGGTCTACGCGCTGGGGGGCGGATACGGTGATGGATCTCTCCACCGGTCGCTATATTCACGAAACCCGCGAGTGGATTTTGCGTAACAGCCCGGTGCCGATCGGTACAGTGCCGATCTACCAGGCGCTGGAGAAGGTTAATGGGATCGCTGAAGATCTTACCTGGGAAGCGTTCCGGGACACGCTGCTGGAACAGGCCGAGCAAGGTGTGGATTACTTCACTATCCATGCGGGCGTGCTACTGCGCTACGTGCCGATGACCGCGAAACGCCTGACCGGTATCGTCTCTCGCGGCGGTTCGATTATGGCGAAATGGTGCCTCTCCCATCATCAGGAAAATTTCCTCTATCAACACTTCCGCGAAATTTGTGAAATCTGTGCCGCTTATGATGTTTCGTTGTCGCTGGGCGACGGCCTGCGCCCTGGTTCTATACAGGACGCCAACGATGAAGCGCAGTTTGCCGAGCTACATACGCTGGGCGAACTGACCAAAATCGCCTGGGAATATGACGTGCAGGTGATGATTGAAGGTCCAGGCCACGTGCCGATGCAGATGATCCGCCGCAATATGACCGAGGAGTTAGAGCACTGCCACGAAGCTCCGTTCTATACCCTCGGGCCGCTAACTACTGATATTGCGCCGGGTTATGACCACTTCACATCGGGGATTGGCGCGGCGATGATTGGTTGGTTTGGCTGCGCGATGCTCTGTTACGTAACGCCAAAAGAGCATCTGGGTCTACCTAATAAAGAAGATGTTAAGCAGGGGCTTATCACCTATAAGATTGCCGCCCACGCTGCCGACCTGGCGAAAGGGCATCCGGGCGCGCAAATTCGCGATAACGCCATGTCGAAAGCCCGCTTCGAATTTCGCTGGGAAGACCAGTTTAATCTGGCCCTCGACCCGTTTACCGCCCGCGCTTATCACGATGAAACCCTGCCACAAGAGTCCGGTAAAGTCGCCCATTTTTGCTCCATGTGTGGGCCGAAATTCTGCTCGATGAAAATCAGCCAGGAAGTGCGTGACTATGCCGCCGCGCAAACCATTGAAGTGGGAATGGCGGATATGTCGGAGAACTTCCGTGCCAGTGGTGGAGAAATATACCTGCGTAAGGAGGAAGCGTGATGTATCAGCCTGATTTTCCTCACGTACCTTTTCGTTTAGGACTGTACCCGGTAGTGGACAGCGTACAGTGGATCGAACGTCTGTTGGATGCAGGCGTGCGTACTCTCCAGCTGCGCATCAAAGATCGGCGCGATGAAGAGGTGGAAGCCGATGTCGTAGCAGCAATTGCGCTGGGCCGCCGCTATAACGCACGGCTGTTTATCAACGATTACTGGCAGCTGGCGATTAAGCATCAGGCGTATGGCGTCCATCTGGGACAGGAAGATTTGCAAACCACCGATCTCAGCGCCATCCGCGCGGCGGGCCTGCGGC